>JANMCB010000344.1:0-1733 GCA_031360805.1 Rhodoferax sp. | reverse complement strand
TGTGGTTCTGGAGTCGCGCCAGGTGTCCGAGGCAGGCGCCAACCCGATCAAAAGAATGCCGTCGCGCGTGACCCTGCTTGAAAGGAAGTCGCACGATGTCATGCGCGTCTTGCTGCAATTGCCCGCGAACGACACCTTTGTGTACAGTGCCGGCCAGTCCATCGAGTTCATCCTGCGCGACGGCGCCCGGCGCAACTACTCGCTGGCCACCGCCCCTCACCATCAGGTTAAAACCGAAACCACGCCATCAGCGCCGCTGGAGCTGCACATTCGCCACTTGCCGGGCGGCAAATTCACCGACCACGTGTTTGGTGCCATGAAAGAGAAGGAAATCCTGCGCATAGAAGGCCCCTTTGGCAGCTTCTACTTGCGCGAAGACTCCACCAAACCCATCATTCTTCTTGCATCAGGCACAGGCTTTGCACCCATTAAAGCGATCATTGAACACATGCAGTTCAAAGGGATTTCGCGCCCTGCAACGCTGTACTGGGGTGGTCGACGCCCGGCTGACTTGTACCTGAACGATTGGGTCAAGGCCAGGCTGGCTGAGATGCCAAACCTGAAATACATTCCGGTCATTTCAAACGCCCTGCCAGAAGACGCCTGGACCGGTCGCACCGGTTTCGTTCACGCCGCTGTGCTGGAGGATTTTCCCGATCTCTCGCTCTACCAGGTCTATGCCTGTGGCGCGCCGATCGTGGTCGATTCCGCCAAAAAGGCTTACCTGTCAGCCGGAAAATTGCCCGAAGACGAATTCTTTGCCGACGCGTTCATCACGGAAGCTGACAAAGCGAAAGACCTCTCATGAAATTCCAGCACCCGCTCTGCCAGTTTGCGTTAGGGTTGGCGGCGCTCGCTGCCCCGGGCCTGGTGCCCCTCGCCTGGGCGCAGTCAAAACCGATTCGCATCATCGTGCCTTACGCTGCAGGTGGGCCCATCGACGTCACCGCGCGGGTGCTGGCAGAACGCGTGAAGGACAGCTTGGGCACGGTCATCATTGACAACCGGCCTGGCGCTGGCGGCAACATCGGTGCAGACGCCGTTGCCAAAGCGGCACCCGACGGATTCACCATCGGCATCGCTGCGACAGCCACCCACGCGGTGAACCCGTGGCTGTATAGCAAAATACCCTACAGCGCCGCGAACGATTTCGCCCCGATCACGCAAATGCTGCGCGTGCCCAATGTACTGGTGATGAACGCTGAGACAGCAACGCGTTTGAAAATCAACTCTGTGAAGGACCTGATCAGCTACGCCCGCGCCAACCCGGCCAAGCTCAATTACGGCAGCGGCGGCAATGGCAGCGCCGGGCACCTGGCGGGTGAAATGTTCAAGGCACAGGCCGGAATATTCGCAGTGCACATTCCCTACAACGGTGGCAACCCTGCGCAAATGGCTCTGCAGGGCGGCCAGGTCGATTTCAATTTTGACAACCTCGCAACAGCCGCACCAGGCATCAAATCCGGCAAGCTCAAAGCCATCGCCGTGACCACGCTGGCGCGCTCGCCCGCCCTGCCCGAGGTACCACCAGTGGCCGACACGTTGAGCGGATTCGCCATCGACACCTGGTGGGGACTCGTCGCGCCCGCGGGCACGCCACGCGATGTGATCGTCAAGCTCAATCAGGCCTTTGTGGCCGCCCTGCAATCCCCCGAGACCAAAACCCGGTTCGCAAATTTGCTCGCCGAGCCGGTTGGCAACTCACCTGAAGCGTTTGCGGCGTTCATGAAAAG
>JANMCB010000250.1:0-2711 GCA_031360805.1 Rhodoferax sp. | reverse complement strand
CTTGCAAACGAAGGTATACGTCAAGCCAGATGCCATCACACCGGCTTGCAACGGCGTCGATACCGAACGCTTTTCGCCGGACCCGCGCGGCACGCAGTCGATAGCCGGTTGTCCGTTTGACCCCGCGCAGCACTGGCTGGTCGGAACGGTCGGGCGGATGCAAAACGTGAAGAACCAGATCATGCTGGCCGAAGCCTTCGTGCTCGCGCTGCAGATGGCGCCGCAACTGAGGTCTCGCCTGAGGCTGGTCATGATCGGCGACGGTCCCCTGCGTGCAAAAGTGCAGGCCATTCTGGCGGCCGCCGACTTGCTGGCGTTGGCCTGGTTGCCGGGTGAGCGAAACGATGTGCCCCATCTCATGTGTGGTCTTAATGCATTTGCGTTACCGTCACTGGCAGAAGGCATCTCCAATACGGTCCTCGAAGCGATGGCCTGCGGGTTGCCCGTCGTCGCCACGTCGGTCGGGGGCAACGCCGAACTGGTCCACGCCGGCAAAACCGGTTACCTGGTTCCATCGAATGATCCACAGGCGATGGCACAGCGGCTGGTTGAGCTGGCAACCGATCCCGATCTTGCGCGGTCCATGGGTGATGCAGGGCGCCGGCGTGTCAAGGACGCCTTCAGCCTGCAAGCCATGGTCAACACGTATCAAACGGTGTATGACCACCAGTTGAACCGCTCGCGCCAACTGCATCTCACGCCACAAAACCGTTGAAACATCATGTGCGGAATCACTGGAATATTTGACACCCGGGGTAAAAGCGCCGTAAACCGCGAGGTGCTGCAGCGCATGAATGACTCGCAGTTGCACCGCGGTCCGGACGAGGGCAGCCTGCACATCGAGCCCGGCGTCGGCTTGGGTCACCGGCGGCTCTCCATCATCGATATTGCAACTGGGCAACAGCCTTTGTTCAACGAAGATGGCTCGGTCGTAGTGGTTTTCAACGGAGAAATTTACAACTACCAGGACCTGATCCCCGAGCTCCAGGCCCTGGGCCATGTGTTCCATACCAAGAGCGATACCGAGTGCATCGTTCATGCGTGGGAATCCTGGGGCGCCGACTGTGTGAAGCGCTTTCGCGGCATGTTCGCATTTGCCCTGTGGGACCGCAACCAGCAAACTTTCTTCATGGCGCGGGACCGAATGGGCGTCAAGCCAATGTATTACGCGCTGCTGGACGACGGGACTCTGCTGTTCGGGTCAGAGCTCAAATCCGTGCTTGCCCACGGCGGACTTCGCCGTGACATTGACCCGCTGGCGGTTGAGGAATATTTTGCACTGGGCTACGTCGCCGAGCCGCGAACCATTTTCAAGCAGGCGCGCAAACTGTCCCCCGCGCACACGTTGACCATCCGCAGGGGGCAGCCTGTTGGCGAACCCGTGCCTTATTGGGACGTTCAGTTCAGTCTGGACAACCCGATCTCCGAAGCGGATGCGCAGGCTGAACTGGTTGCCCGCCTGAAGGAGTCAGTGCGATTGCGCATGATTGCGGAAGTGCCGCTGGGCGCCTTCCTGTCCGGCGGGGTTGACTCAAGTGCTGTGGTGGCCACCATGGCGGGCTTGAGCGCAGAGCCAGTCAATACCTGTTCCATCGCGTTTGACGACCCGGCGTTCAATGAGTCTGCGTTCGCACAGAAAGTGGCAGACCGGTACAAAACCAACCACCGCGTTGAGACCGTCATGAGTGATGACTTCGACCTGATCGACACGCTGGCGACCCTGTACGACGAGCCCTATGCGGACAGTTCCGCCATTCCCACCTACCGCGTCTGCCAATTGGCCCGCAAGCATGTCACAGTGGCCCTGTCAGGCGACGGCGGCGATGAAGCCATGGGCGGTTACCGGCGCTATCGAATGCACTTGATGGAAGAGGGCCTTCGCGCGTCGATCCCCATGGCCGTGAGAAAACCGTTGTTTGGAACCCTGGGCAAGATTTATCCCAAGGCCGACTGGGCACCGCGCGTTTTCCGTGCAAAAACAACTTTTGAAGGTTTGGCGCGAAGTTCGGTCGAGGCCTATTTTCATTCGATCTCAATTCTGCGCGGACCCATGCGTGAAGCGCTTTTCAGTCCTAAATTCAAATCGGAGCTGGCCGGTTACGGCGCGCAGGAGGTTTTTGACCGTCATGCCTTGAATGCAGGGACCGAAGACCCGCTGGCGCTGATTCAATACCTGGACATCAAGACCTACCTGGTGGGCGACATCAATACCAAGGTGGATCGCGCGAGCATGGCCCATTCATTGGAAGTGCGCGAGCCCCTGATGGACCACGAGTTCGTCGAGTGGCTGGCAACCTTGCCGTCGCGCCAGAAAATCAATGGCCAGGAGGGCAAGTACGTTTTCAAAAAAGCGATGGAGCCGTACTTGCCAGACGAGGTCCTTTACCGCCCCAAAATGGGCTTTTCGGTGCCGCTGGCGCGCTGGTTCCGCGGGCCATTAAAGCAACGGGTCCGGGACGCCGTTCTGGGCGAACGCCTGAAATCCACCGGGTGGTTCAACGCTGGCTATCTGGAACATTTGATCGATGCCCATCAGTCTGGCGCTCGGGATTACAGCGCACCACTTTGGACCTTGATGATGTTTGAGGCCTTTTTGCGCAAAGTGGTGGACTCAAGCGTTGCTGAACAGGAAGTAGCGCTCGCATGACCTTGCGCATCCTTCATGTTCTGGATCACTCAATTCCCCTGCACAGTGGGTACACCTTTCGCAC
>JANMCB010000235.1:0-11675 GCA_031360805.1 Rhodoferax sp. | reverse complement strand
ACTGGGCGCACGCGACCGCACGGTGCTGCAGGCCGCCAAGGCGCTTGAGCAGGCCAATGCCTCGGGTGATGCCCAGGCCATTCGCAGTGCGATGAATGCGCTGGATGCGGCTCTGCGCGGGCAGGCGCAAGCGCAGGTGGTCGCCAGCGAAGCCGCGCAGGCTGAGAAACAGGGGTCAGTTGACAGCAAGGCAGTGGGCATGCCGGAAGCATCGCCCGCTGGGGCAGCGGATAAGGCTGATCCAGCGGCCATCGTTGAACCTGGCCCAACCGACGCAATCGACGCAGCAGGCACATCCTCGCAAGCTGCCGACGGATCAACCGAACCGGCTGTGGCGGTCGTGGCGGCCGTTGCCGCTGCAGAACCAGCGGCACCCGCGCCGCCGCCGCCGGTACCACGCAAACCGGTGGTGGCCGTGCGTGGCGACGACCGCCCCGGTATGCGCAAGACCGAACCAGCAGCGCCATCACGTGGCGGCAAATTTGGCGATCGCAAGGACGGCCCGAGGCCTGATCGTGGCGGTGAGCGCGGCGCTGATCGCCCGGCGCGGCCCGGTTCACGCGACGGCAACGACGGCTATCGGGGAGCAGGGCAGGGCGGCCGCGACGGCCGGGACAACCGCGACGCAGTACGACCAGACGCGCCCAGGCTCGGAGACGCAGCGTTTCGCGCCCAACGCGACGCACTGGAGAACGCGCAGTTTGCCCTGAAGAAACTGGCGTCACAGGCACACGGTGAAGCAATTGTGCAGCTCCTCACCGCTTGGGAGAAACGCGATGCAGCCCTGGTGCCAACCGCCCAGGAGCTTGGTACCCGCGCAAACGCCGCCACCCGCAGCGCCTGGGCTCTGGCGCTTGAAAAGGCGCCGCAGAATGACGCTTCCACGCCCTTGCTGCGCCTTGAAATGGCGGCTGAACTCCCGACGCCGGCAGAGCACCTGGGCGCCCGGCGCGCGCTTCAACTGCAGTTGCTGACCCGCCGCAACGACCCCGCGCCGGCCCAAACCTGGGTGCAGGACGCCGCTTCGGTGCTCTCCAGCGGGTTCGTGCCCGAGCATGCGCGCCGGGTTCAAAATGTGCTCAGAGTTTTGTTGAAACTTTGATTTCGCGTGCGCTGACCGGGAGAAATCTTCATGGACTCTGTCGAAGGGCTGCTCAAGCGGCTTGAACAGCTCAACGCGATTGGTGTTGCGCTTTCCAAAGAGCGCGACATCACGCGCCTGCTTGAGAGCATTTTGCTGGCCGCCAAGACCATCACCAACGCCGATGGCGGAACGCTCTACCGCGTCACCGACGATGGGCTTGCACTGCGCTTCGAAATCCTGCGCACCGATTCCCTGAAGATTGCAATGGGGGGCACGTCCGGTGTCGCCATCAATTTTCCCAACCTGCCGCTGCAAAACGAAGCTGGCGAGCCCAACGATTCACTGGTTGCCGGCTATGCAGCCATCCACAATCAAACGGTCAACGTCAAGGACGCCTACACCGAACCGAATTTTGACTTCGCAGGAACGCGGGGCTTTGACGAGCGCACGGGTTATCGATCGCGCTCGTTTTTGGCAGTGCCCCTGAAAGATCACGAAGGCGAGGTGATTGGCGTTCTTCAGCTTATCAACGCGAAGCACCCTGAAACGGGCGAGGCCGTGGCGTTTTCCCTGGAGGACCAGAGCCTGGCCGAATCGATGGCCTCGCAAGCCGCGATCGCGCTGACCAACCGTTTGCTCATGTCCCAGCTGGAGTCGCTGTTTGAGTCGTTCATCAACCTCATCAACCTGGCGATTGACGAAAAATCACATTACACCGGTGGCCACTGCCAGCGCGTCCCGGCACTGACCATGATGCTGGCTGAAGCGGTCAACGCGACAGCCGAGGGACCGCTGGCGAATTTCACCATGGACGACCGGGACCGCTACGAGTTGAAGATCGCCGGATTGCTGCACGACTGCGGGAAGATCACCACGCCGGTGCATGTGGTGGACAAAGCCACCAAGCTGCAAACCATTTTCGACCGGATCGAGCTGGTGGATACCCGATTTGAAGTGTTGAAGCGTGACCGTGAAATCGAGGCACTGCGCCAGCAGCTTGCATTGCGGGTTCAGACCAACGCAGATGCGGAGGCCACGATTGCAAGGCAATCGCGCCAAAAAATTGATGCGCTGGATGCAGACCGCGCCTTTCTTCGCGTTGCCAATCTTGGCAGTGAAACCATGGACGAAGCGTCTATTGCGCGAGTGCGCGAAATTGGCCATGGGCACATCTGGCGCAACCACGATGGGGTGCAAACGGAATTTCTGAATGCCGACGAGCTTGAAAACCTGACCATACGCGCCGGAACGTTGACGCAGGCGGAGCGCAACGTCATCAACCACCACATCGTCGCGACCATCAAGATGCTGGAGCAGCTGCCGTGGCCCAAGCATCTGCGTCGCGTGCCGGAGTATGCCGGCGGCCACCATGAGCGGATGGACGGCAAGGGCTATCCCAAAGGGCTCACACGCGACCAGATGTCCGTGCAGGCGAGGGCGATGGGCATTGCGGACATTTTTGAGGCACTGACCGCCAGTGACCGGCCCTACAAGCTCGGCATGAAGCTCTCGCAGGCGATGGGCATCATGAACAAGTTCAAGAACAACGGCCATATCGACCCGGACCTGTTCGACGTTTTTGTGCATCAAGGCGTTTACGTGCAGTACGCCAAACAGTTTCTGGACCCCTGGCAGATTGACGAGGTGAACCCGAAATCCTGGGTTGCCAAGCCAGCGTGACCGCCAAACTTTCTGACAGTCTCATATCACCGGCGATATGAGATTTTTGATTTACGGGTAAAAAAAGGCGATATTTTGCCGATTTACCGATGAAATATGCCTCTAGCGCTCGTATTATATAAATAGTTTGCTATTTATATAGTAGCGAATGAATGTCGCTGGTGCAAAGTCTGCCTTACGGGTGTCCGGGACTGAATCCAGGCTGGGGCTCTCGCTTAACCGCAATACTTCAGTTCTGGCGGGCAGCGAGCTTGCATCCCAGTCACTCAGCACGATGCGACGCAGCCCGTTGCCCAGGTCATGCTCTGCCGGGCGGTGGGTGTGGCCGTGAATCAAAACAGACGCACCGGCTGTAAAAAGCCACTGCCTGGCTGCCGCATCATCAACGTCAATGAACTCCGGCGACGACTTTTTGCGGGCTTCGCTTTGCGCACGCAACCCGCGCGCAATGGTGAGACGCTGCGACAGCGGTTGCGCCAGAAAATCCCGCTGCCAGGCTTCACTGCGCACAAGTGCGCGAAACGCCTGGTAGGGCGCATCCGCCAGACACAGTGCGTCGCCGTGGCTGAGCAGCCAGCGCTGGCCTTTCCAGCAAAGCACCGTCGGGTCAGTCAACAGCCTGGCGCCGCATTGCGACATCAGCGCCTGGCCCACCAGGAAATCCCGGTTGCCGCGCATGAAGAAGACATCAAGGCGCTGACTTGCCGCTTTGATGAGCGCAGCGCACTGGCGTTCAAATTCGCCTTGCAAGGCGGTTGGTTTGGCTTCAACAACCAGGTCGTCACCCACCCACACTTCAAACAAGTCACCCAGAATGATCAGCGCATCGGCCTGCGTGTTCTGCAGATAGGCGGACCAGGCTTGAAATGTCTGTGGCTCGGATGCATGCAGATGCAGGTCTGAAATGAAGTCAACGGCTCGCCAATGCGCGGGAGCCGTGAGTTCGTCAAACGATGCAGGGCCGACGCCCTTGGAAATGGCGGCAGTACAGCTGGCTTCAGGTGCGGCGGGCATTGACAGGGCGCATTGGCAATGCAGGCTGCGCGAAAATTCGCTTAAGTGCCCCTCAGGAGCCGCTTTAGAGCGCGACGGCTTTCTCGATGACGACGTCCTCGTTCGGCACGTCGTCATGGTGGCCCTTGCGGCTCGTTTTGAGTTTTTCGATTTTGTCGACCACGTCGCTGCCGGAGATCACTTTGCCAAAAACGGCGTAACCCCAGCCTTGCTGCGAAATGGCTGTGTGGTTCAGAAACGCGTTGTCGGATGCGTTGATGAAAAACTGCGCGGTCGCAGAGTGGGGGTCGCCGGTGCGGGCCATGGCGACCGTGTATTTATTGTTTTTCAGGCCGTTGTTGGCTTCATTGTTGATGGGCGAGTCGCCCTTCTTTTCCTTCATGCCGGGCTCCATGCCACCACCTTGCACCATGAAACCGGGAATGACGCGGTGAAAAATGGTGTTGTTGTAGTGTCCCTTGGCCACGTAGCTCAAAAAATTGGCGACGGTTTTAGGGGCCTTTTCAGCATCAAGCTCCAGCGTGATGACGCCGAGAGCCGCGCCCATTGACGTGATATGGAGTTGGACTTGTGGATTGCTCATGATTATTTCACCAGGGTTGCAGAGTTGATGAGAACCGTTGTCTTGGGAACGTCGGTCGGAAACGGGCCGCCAGGGCCGGTGGGTGTGGTCTTGATTTTGGTGACCACGTCCATGCCGCTGACAACCTTGCCAAACACGGTGTAGCCAAACAGTTGCGGTGCGTTGATCAGGTTGGCACGCGGCGTGTTTTCATAAACTTTGCCCTGGTACTCAAACTTCGGCACCGGGTCTCCCGGTGGAATCAGGGTAGGGTCCAGGAATGCGTTGTCTTTCACGTTGATGAAAAACTGCGCCGTGGCGGAGTGGGGGTCGCTGGTGCGCGCCATGGCCAGGGTGCCAACCACATTGCGGGGGCCGCCTTTTTCCAGCGCCTCACGTCCTTCATGGGCAACCGGTGCGCGACCTTTCTTTTCGACGAATTTCGCGTCAAACCCGCCGCCCTGAACCATGAAGCTTTCGATGACGCGGTGAAAAATCGTGCCGTCGTAATGTTTGTCATTGACGTACTGCAGGAAGTTTTCGACGGTTTTGGGCGCCTTTTCCGGATAGACCTCAACGACGAAATCGCCAGCCGTGGTTGAAAACTTGACTTTAGGCGCCGTTTGCGCCTGCGCGGTACCGACGACTGCCACCAGGCTTGCCGCGGCAATCATGGAAGGCGCCAAGATACTGAAACAGGCGCTGAAAACTCTACGATTCATCCGGTCACTCCTTGAAAAAATGAGTTGCACAAAAAAGCAGCACCAAATCTGGCGGGCTTGAAGGTATTTTATTTGACCGGGATTGTCCCGCTTGCCGCCGGTTTTGGCACCTGCCCGAACATTTCCCGTACCAATGCAAGTTTGGGAGGGACGCTGGCGTTGCTGGCGTCAAGCTGCAAAGCCTTGTCATAAGACTGGCTGGCCAGCCTGGCGTGCACATCCCCAAGATTCTCGTAGGCCACAGCATAAGAGGGATTGGTTTTGATCGCCATCTCCAGCGCCGCCCGCGCCTTTTCAAGCTGGTTCAGGGCTGCAAACAGCACTGCCAGATTGTTGTAGGGTTCGGGCAGTTCCGGGTATTCCTCGGTCAATGCCGTAAAGGTGGCAATCGCCTCGCCTGACTGGCCCGCGTCGCGCTGGATCAACCCCTTGAAAAAGCGCATTTGCGGATCGCGCGGCTTGGTCGTCAGGTGAAGTTCTATTTTTTTCAGCGCCTCTGCGGGCTTGCCTGACCGCATGAGCTGGCTCACGTCAGAATACTCGTCTGCAACAGCAATGTTCAAACCCAATGTGGCGAACAACATCAAAGCCCGCAGGATGCGGTTGACGGGGTGGTGCAATGGGTGGGCGGGGTTCATCAAGTCTGATTGTGTCGGCGCAGAATGGGCCATGACACTGCGGCTATATACTGCCATGGATTGTAGTCCAGAGGGCACGCACCAGCATCTGGCTGTGTGCATCTGGCAATCGCCAATGCCCCACCTATCTGACTTTTTTCTTTGCGGGAACTAGCGCTTTTTACCCATGAGCTTGCGAATTTACAACACGCTGTCGCGTCGCCTGGAGCCGTTTTCCCCCATTGAGCCGCGCCATGTCCGCATGTATGTCTGCGGCATGACAATTTATGACCTGTGCCATATCGGACATGCGCGCATGGCAATGGCTTTCGACATCGTGCAGCGTTGGCTCAAAACCAGTGGCTACAAAGTGACCTATGTGCGCAATGTGACCGATATTGACGACAAGATCATCAAGCGTGCACTGGAACGCAACATCACGATTCGCGCGCTGACAGACGAAATGATTGGCGTCATGCACAGCGACATTGGAAGTCTGGGCATCGAGGAGCCAAGCATTGAGCCGCGTGCCACCGAGTACGTTCCCCAGATGTTGAAGCTGATCAGCCAGCTTGAGACCAAGGGCCTGGCTTACCGGGCGGTCAATGGTGACGTCAATTTTGCAGTTCGCAAGCTTCCGGGCTACGGCAAACTTTCAGGAAAGTCGCTGGATGACCTGCGCGCCGGACAGCGGGTCGCGGTTCAGGACGACAAGGCGGACCCGCTCGATTTTGTCTTGTGGAAGGCCGCGAAGCCGACCGAGCCGCAGGATGCCAAGTGGCCGGGTGTGACAGATCAGCGCGACTATGGTCTGGGTCGCCCGGGCTGGCATATTGAATGCTCGGCGATGTGCTCCGAGACGCTTGGCGAAACATTTGACATTCACGGTGGCGGTGTTGATTTGCAGTTTCCGCACCATGAAAACGAAATCGCACAAAGTGAAGGTGTATCGGGAAAACCGTTGGCCAACTTCTGGATGCACAACGGCATGGTTCAGCTGGACAACGAAAAGATGTCCAAGAGTCTGGGCAATTTTTTCACGATTCGCGAGGTACTGAGCAAGTACAAGCCGGAGACCGTGCGCTTCTTTTTGGTGCGTGCGCACTACCGGACCGACCTCAACTACAGTGATGTCCACCTGGACGATGCAGATGCGGCCTTGAAACGTCTGTATACATCGTTGAGTCTGGTGGCACCGGTTGACGCTGCGATTGACTGGTCAAACCCATTTGCAGCCCGTTTCAAGAGTGCGATGGATGATGACTTCGGCACGCCTGGCGCGATAGCTGTCCTCTTTGAGCTAGCGCTTGAAGTCAACCGGACGCGCTCTGCCGGGTTGGCCGGCCTGTTGCGGGCTCTGGGCGGATGTCTTGGGTTGCTTCAAACGCCGCCGAACCAATTTTTACAGGCGCGTGCGGGTTCACTGCCGCAGGCGGGTACTGTGGCAGCGGGGCTGGATATTGATGCAATGATTGCATTGCGCGCCGACGCCAAGTCTGCCAAAAATTTCGCCGAGGCCGACCGCATTCGGCTACAGTTGTTCGAACAGGGGATCGTCTTGAAGGACTCACCCACCGGCACATCCTGGCAGGTGAAGTGATTTCAATGGCAGGCGAATTGCCCTCTGGTTCCCGAGTGTAAAGAGATGGTAGCCGCAAAACAAATAGCAATTGAAGTCTTCACGCCAAGCTACTGGGAGGATGCCTGCAAACACCTGGTCAAGAAAGACCGGGTCATGAAGCGCCTGATTCCGCAGTTCGGCGATGCATGCCTTCAAACACGTGGCGATGCCTTTGTGACCTTGGCCAGAAGCATTGTCGGCCAGCAAATTTCAGTCAAGGCCGCACAGACCGTGTGGGACCGGTTTTCCGTGTTGCCCCGAAAGTTGACGCCGGCCAACGTACTCAAACTCAAGGTTGACGACATGCGGGCAGCCGGCCTGAGTGCCCGCAAGGTCGAGTACCTGGTCGACCTTGCGCTGCATTTTGACAACGGAGCGCTGCATGTGAAGAGCTGGCAGTCGATGGAAGACGACGACATCATTGCAGAACTGATTGCGATCCGTGGGGTCGGTCGCTGGACCGCCGAGATGTTTTTGATTTTTCACCTGATGCGTCCCAACATACTGCCGCTTGACGATGTTGGCCTCATCAATGGCATCAGCAAGAGCTATTTTTCGGGCGAAGCTGTCAGTCGAAGTGATGCCCGTGAGGTCGCTGCCGCCTGGTCGCCGTATTGCAGTGTTGCAACTTGGTATATTTGGCGCTCTCTGGATCCGCTGCCGATTGATTATTGAGTTGGCTGAAAAATTGTCGTGCGGACGGATCGAAGGTTGAAAACAGGAGATTACGTTGGCTAAAAAGACTTTCCTAGATTTTGAGCAACCGATTGCCGATCTCGAGAACAAGATTGAAGAACTGCGATATGTGCAAACCGAGTCGGCGGTGGACATTTCCACCGAAATCGACCAGCTCGCAAAGAAGAGCCAGCAGCTTACCAAGGACATTTACAGTGACCTGACGCCGTGGCAAATCACCAAAATTGCCCGTCATGCCGAACGCCCGTACACGCTGGACTACATCAATGAAATCTTCACCCATTTCGTTGAACTGCACGGCGACCGGCATTTTGCCGATGACCTGAGCATCGTTGGTGGCCTGGCCCGGTTCAACGGCACGCCCTGCATGGTGTTGGGCCAGCAAAAGGGCCGAGACACCAAAGAACGCGGCCTGCGCAATTTCGGCATGAGCAAGCCTGAGGGCTACCGCAAGGCGCTGCGGCTCATGAAAACCGCAGAAAAATTCAAGCTGCCGGTGTTCACGTTTGTTGACACACCCGGTGCTTACCCCGGGATTGACGCGGAAGAGCGCTGCCAGTCCGAGGCAATTGGGCGCTGCATTTTTGAAATGGCGCAACTTGAGGTGCCCATCATCACGTCGATCATTGGCGAAGGTGGCTCTGGCGGTGCGTTGGCAATCTCGGTGGGAGACCAGGTTCTGATGCTGCAGTATTCGGTTTACTCGGTCATCAGTCCGGAAGGCTGCGCCTCCATTCTGTGGAAAACGTCGGATAAAGCCAAAGAAGCCGCCGACGCGCTGGGAATCACCGCGCACCGCTTGAAAGCGCTGGGGCTTGTCGACAAGATCGTCAACGAGCCGGTGGGCGGCGCGCACCGTGATCACAAGCAAATGGCCTCGTTTCTCAAGCGCGCCCTGGGCGACGCGTACCGGCAGATCAGTGACCTCAAATTGCGGGAGCTGTTGGACCGTCGCTACGCCCGCCTGCAAAGCTATGGCCGTTTTATCGATACCAAGGCCGAGCCTAAAGTCGAGCGCCGGTCTGAGCCTCGGGTCAGCGCCAAATAGGCGCTGACCGCTCGGGGGAATGGCGTGAGCCAGTCGCTGACCGACGCCATCGGCGCGTTTTCGCCGACCTTTCCGCTGGTAGTTGCCTACAGTGGCGGCGCTGATTCAACTGCTTTGCTGTTGGCCTGTTGCCAAAAATGGCCGGGACAGGTTGGGGCCATTCACGTTCACCACGGGTTGCAAGCGGCGGCGGACGGGTTTCAGCAGCATTGCGAGGCAGTTTGTGCCACGCTGAATGTGCCATTGATCGTGCGCCGTGTCGATGCCAAACCCGGCGCCGGCCAAAGCCCTGAAGATGCCGCCAGAATTGCCCGATACCGTGCATTCAGCGAGCTTGCGCTTGAAAAATGGCCTCCAGACACGACCGGCATAGCGCAGTTCAATGGTCTGCACGTTCGATCCATTGCGCTGGCACAACATGCAGACGATCAGGTCGAAACGATTTTGCTTGCGCTCGGCCGGGGGGCAGGACTTTCCGGTTTGTCGGGAATGCCAAAGCACTGGCAGCGCGATGGTGCCAGTTACCACCGCCCCCTTTTGGACGTGAGTGCCCAGGAGATCCGGTCTTGGCTGGCGGCGCGGGAAGTGGGTTTCATCGAAGACCCAAGCAATACCGACCTGCGTTTCACCCGCAATCGCATCCGCGCCCGGCTATTGCCCGCCATGCAGGAAGTGTTTCCGGCCTTTCGTGACACCTTCGCGAGGTCGGCCCGCCACGCCGCACAGGCGCAAGAAGTCCTGCAGGAAGTCGCCCTGCAAGATTTGGCCAGGGTGCTGCGCCTGAGCGATGACCGGCCCATGATCGCCGAGCTCCACTTGTTGAGCCGTGCACGCCAGGCCAATGCGTTGCGTTGCTGGTTTAAAACGCGTTGCATGACCACGCCGAATTCTGCGCAACTCGAAGAGCTGCTTGACCAAGTGGCTGCGTGCACCACACGGGGGCACAAAATTGATATCAAGGTTGGCAGGGGCTTCGCGCGGCGTGAGGGCGACGTTTTGGCTTGGTATAATCCCTAGGTTTTTAAAATCCAGACGCTGCAGCTTGGCCAATCTGGAATCGAAAAGTGCCGATTTGTTCACCCGCTGGGTCTAGTCAGCGCACCCATTCACTTGTTTTTCCAAACTCTCCAATGGCATTGATCGTTCACAAATACGGCGGTACGTCCATGGGCTCGACCGAGCGCATCCGCAATGTCGCCAAGCGCGTGACCAAGTGGGCGCGTGCAGGGCATCAAATGGTGGTGGTTCCCAGTGCGATGAGCGGTGAAACCAACCGCCTGCTGGGACTGGCCAGGGATCTGGCGCCCGCGAAACCTTCAGACGCCTATGGCCGTGAACTGGACATGCTGGCTGCGACCGGTGAACAGGCGTCAAGCGCGCTGTTGGCCATTGCGTTGCAGGCCGAGGGCATGGACTCGGTGAGCTACGCAGGCTGGCAGGTTCCCATCAGGACCAACAGCGCCTATACGAAGGCCCGCATTGAATCTATCGACGACAAGAAAGTGCGGGCTGATCTGGCTGCAGGAAAGGTCGTGATCGTTACGGGTTTCCAGGGCATGGACGACGCGGGCAACATCACGACCCTGGGGCGCGGCGGCTCGGACACGTCGGCGGTTGCTGTGGCGGCCGCCATGAAGGCACAGGAATGCCTCATCTACACCGATGTGGACGGTGTCTACACCACCGACCCGCGTGTGGTGCCGGAAGCGCGCAGGCTCAAGACGGTGAGCTTCGAGGAAATGCTGGAGATGGCTTCCATGGGCTCCAAGGTGCTGCAAATCCGCTCCGTCGAGTTTGCGGGCAAGTACAAGGTTCCGTTGCGGGTGCTGAGCAGTTTTACACCCTGGGATATTGATATCAACGAAGAGGCGGCATCGGGCACGCTCATTTCATTTGAGGACGACGACAACATGGAACAGGCTATTGTTTCCGGTATTGCATTCAACCGCGATGAGGCGAAAATTTCGGTGCTCGGCGTGCCAGACAAGCCTGGCATCGCCTACAAGATTCTCGGCGCAGTCGCCAACGCCAATATCGAAGTAGACGTCATCATCCAGAACATCAGCAAGGACGGCAAGACCGACTTCAGTTTCACCGTTCATCGCAGTGATTACGTCAAGACGATCGACCTTCTCAACAGTGAAGTTCTGCCCGGTTTGGGGGCCCAGGAAGTCGTCGGCGACATCAAGATTTGCAAGGTTTCAATCGTCGGAATCGGCATGCGCAGCCACGTCGGTGTTGCAAGCAAGATGTTTGGGTGCCTGAGCGAGGAGGGCATCAACATCCAGATGATCTCGACCAGCGAAATCAAGACGTCGGTGGTGATCGATGAGAAATACATGGAACTTGCAGTGCGTGCACTGCACAGGGCTTTTGAGCTGGAGCAGCCAGTCTCGGTCTGAAAGTGCCTGCAAGTCGTGAGATAATCCGGCTTGATTCAGTGGTTCAGGAAACGTGACCGAGTGGCCGAAGGTGCTCCCCTGCTAAGGGAGTATGGGGTGTTGAGCCCCATCAAGGGTTCGAATCCCTTCGTTTCCGCCAAACCAACAGAAACCGCCCATCGAGGCGGTTTTTTCATGTCCTCCCAATTCCCGATTCAGCTATTTCCCGCTTCGATTGACCTAAAATATA
>JANMCB010000210.1:0-1797 GCA_031360805.1 Rhodoferax sp. | reverse complement strand
CTGCCTGAATCGCGCCAGCGCAAACTGGTCAGGCAAGCTCCAGAAGCCCAGTTTTGGGCCCTTGTAGCCGAGGTCACGCGAGTCCGTGAACACGTCAAACCTGTAGAACGACTTCTCTGGCCAATCCCAGCTCAAAGCCGGGTAAACGCCGAAAGTCTGGTACCCGCGTTCGCGAAACAGCGTGATCAGCGTGGGGCGCTTTGTGGTGAGCAGCAGGTCATGCACTTGCGGATCGCTGGCGTCGATGCCCGACAACAGCGACACATGCGCCAGATCGGAGCCGCCACCAAAGGTTGTGGAACTGACGTAGGCCGACACCACCCTCATGCCGCTGGCTGCAATTTGCGCCGCAAGGGCGTCACGCCCAGGCTTGAGCTGTGTGCTCATTTGAGCGTTGCTGAACGCGACTCGGCCATACGATTCAAACAGGAACAGGTTCACGTCGGCACCGCCAAGCGCCCCCAGGTCGGACGTGAAGGCGGGCGACGGGGCCAGGGCTTTTTGTGAATTGCGCTCGGCAAATGCCGTAGCCAATAGCTGGGCTTGACGGTAGTAGGTGGGCAGTACGGGCTTGGATACATACGGCCAGGTTTCCCGCACACCGAACACGTTCGCGCTGACCAACACCACCGCGCCCAGCGTGACCACCAACGCCCAGGGTCGCTTGAGCGCGTAGGGCGCTGCTTCGCGCGCTGCTACTGCGATGGCGAGCCGTAAAGCCGCAAAAACCAGCCAGATCAGCAAGGCACCTGCGCCCGCCGCCATTAGCGACACCCACAGCGGGTAGCTTTTGAGAGTCACCCAGAGCACGCGCGGAATCTCCAAAGCGTCCCAATACAGATTGATGTTGCGCCCAAACAGGGCCGGTGCCGTGGTGTCGAAATAACGGCCGAACACAAGCAGCAAGTAGGCCAGCGCAAGCACCGTGGCGCCCCGGCGTGACAGCCCGCCGATGGCCCGAACGATGACCAAAACCACCACCCAAAGCAGTACGAATTCGGGTGCGAGGCGTTTGTCCAACTGCACAAAAGGCGTTGGCCACCAGTTGGTCATGCTCAAAAATGCGTTGAGCACGAACAACGCCAGCAGGCCGTGCATGGCGCGCACCGCGTTGGAGCTGGACCGCGCGAGCGGATTTTCTCGAAAATGAGGCAATTAATTAACCTCCAGGTTAATTTTTGCCCAAAAATCGTTCAAAAAACGAAAAATATCGACAAAATATGCCTCTAGCCCTCGTATTATATACATAGTTTGCTATATTTTATATAGTAATCAGAACCGCTTTTTGCATCGCTCTCAGGATCACTGTGTCGGTGGGGGCAGGTCAAACTTTCATGTTTTTGCACAGCCAGATCCGTCAAGGTGGCAGGCCTGGCCTTTCAGAGGCTGTAAAACGCCCGAATCGTCTCCCAGGCTTCCTGCGGCTCGTCGGTGTAGGTGACAAGCTGCAGGTCTTCCGGCGAAATGGCACCTTCTTCGACCAGCACGTCGAAGTTCACCAGGCGCTTCCAGTAATCAGTTCCAAACAACACAAACGGCACCGGCTTGGCTTTGCGCGTCTGCACCAGGGTGATCACTTCAAACAGCTCATCCAGCGTGCCAAATCCACCCGGGAAGGCGACCAAAGCCTTGGCACGCATCATGAAATGCATTTTTCGCATCGCGAAGTAGTGAAACTTGAAGCTCAGTGACGGCGTGACGTAAGGGTTGGCGCTTTGCTCATGGGGCAGCGCGATGTTCAGGCTCACACTGAGCGCCCCCATCTCATGCGCGCCCCGGTTCGCCGCTTCCATGATG
>JANMCB010000177.1:0-13991 GCA_031360805.1 Rhodoferax sp. | reverse complement strand
GCTCGCAGGGAACCATAGGCGATATGGTCATCATGCTGATCGCCTATGAGGGGGTGTCGCTCGTTGCTCGCAGCCGCGCCTGGGTTCTTTCGCCTAGCCGTCGACACCTTGCCCTGTTCATTGCAATCGGTGTTTCGATCACTGCTGTGATTGAAGGGCTTGCGACAAGGGGGCACTGGCTCCAAAACTGGACTTATTCGCCAAACATGCCAGTCGTGCCAGGCGTCAACATCGGTGTCACACCCTTGCTGCAATGGGTGGTGCTGCCGCTGTTGGTTGTCTGGTTCGTTCGGCGACAGCTTCAAGATCACGTAGGAGGTCGCAATGGAACTGCCTAATCCAGAATTCAGAATCCTAGTAGTCATTGAGGTGTCTCATGAACCCGTCTGACGTCAACCAGGCACAGCGACGAATTTTTTCAAAACTTGCCCTGGCAGGCGTTGCCTCGCCTTGGCTGGGCGGCTGCGCAACGACTAACTTTGACCGCGCACCCCCTGTCGCCAATCTACTTGAGGATCCAGGCTATGTGCCACCACCCAAAGGCACACAACGGGCCTGTGCGCTAGTACTGTCTGGCGGGGCTGCTCGTGGCTATGCCCATATCGGCGTACTGCGCGTACTTGAGCGTGAGGGCCTACGGCCCGACTTGGTGGTGGGCAGCAGCGCCGGCGCCATCGTCGGAGCGCTGTGGGCATCCGGTATGACGGCTGCCGAGATCGAGCGGGCCTCCGACCAACTGGACTGGAGCGTGCTGTTCGACTTCGACCCCGTGCGCGCAGTCTTTGGCGGCCTTGGGCTTGGGTTGGTACGTGGCGACAGGCTTGAAAAATTCTTGCAGCAGTTCATCTGGAAACCCATCGAAAGCTTTCCAATTCCGTTTGCCGCAGTCGCGACCGACATGGAAAGCGCCGAAACGGTGGCTCTCAACCAGGGCGACGCAGCAAAGGCGGTTCGCGCTTCATGCGCTGTGCCTGCGCTGTACCAGCCGGTTAGGGCCAGAGGCCGATTGCTCGCGGACGGCCAGATATCCAGCCCGCTTCCAGTGCCCACTGCGCGATTGCTGGGCGCGGTCAACGTGCTGGCGGTGGACACCATCTATCCACCACAGCACTCGCAGATGAGTAACCCCATGTCCATGCTCTTCCAGTCGTTGATCGTTTCAGGCTGGCGTCATTTACTGACAGAGCGCTCTCAGGCCGATCTGGTCATCGCACCTGAAATCCGCACCTCTGCCCAGCTTGGCTTGGGTAGTCGAGACTGGGTCATTAAAGCGGGCGAAGCAGCGGCTACAGCCCGATTGACCGAAATGAAGCGGCTGTTTGTCTCTTCCATCAGCCCATCTGCACCTGCCGCCAGCGTTTAGATTCCAGAAAATTTTCACCTAACTGAACCGGGAACATCATGAAATCGTTCAGAGATTCGACCCTTGGCAGCTTCAAAATTTGGTTTGGTTGGGGTTCTCGACCACAACAACGCCGGGCGTTCATGACCTAAGCACAAAAGCACGGCACCCACCACCTGCTGATCCTGCTTGGTAGCCCGACGCAAAAAGCCTACATCGAGAAATTGCAAGAACAGCCCGCCAAGCACCCCATTTTCTTAAGGGGGTAGATGTGGGGGTATGAACAAATTTAAAAAGCAAGAAAGCTATATTTCATGAGACTTTCAAGGCATGATGTGAACGACGCCTTCGCCAGACGTCAAGCCCCGTAAACCATTTGTTTACGGGGCTTTTTTGTTTCTGCCATTCTGGGAGACGTCGCACGACCCCGGATTAACATGTACAATTTATTGATCAAGTAAAATAGGTGAAACCATGCGAGTCGTCAGCTATTCCGAAGCCCGAAATTCCCTCAAATCCGTGCTGGACACGGTAACGGCTGACCACGACATTACCATCATCAACCGCCGCGACGGCGCTGATGCGGTGGTCATGTCGTTTGACCATTACCAGAGCGTGATGGAAACCTTGCATTTGGTGTCGTCATCAGCCAATGCGGCCAAACTTGCCAAAGCCATTGCGCAAGACAAAGCGGGCAAAGCCCGGGCCCGCAAACTACTCGCCACCGCCTGAGCCACGCGCAGCCACACAGGCCATGCGCAACATTTGCTTTGTGCCCGAAGGCTGGGAACAATACACCTACTGGCACGGGCAAGACCGCAAAACCTTGAAGCGCATCAACATCCTGCTGGATGCTGCGGCCCGCGACCCGTTTGCAGGCATCGGCAAGCCGGAGGCGCTGTTAGGCAACCTGTCTGGTTATTGGTCACGGCGCATTGATGAATCAAACCGGCTGGTTTATCGGGCAACCGATGACGACATCGTCGTTGTTGGGTGTCGGTATCACTACGATGGCTAGGCGTGCCATCCCGTAAATTTTGGCCCCTGCGAGCACCTTTAGGCACGACAGCCCCCCTTTTTGAAGTCATCCAGTCCAAACCTTCCGCCTTATTTGAAATGCAAAACGAAATTTTGATTCAGCAAGCGCTTGACCATGCCTGCCAGTTCGCTGAATGGGCCGGCGTGCGGCATTCCAGCGAGCTGACGACCCAGCGTGTCGTGCGCAACGACCGGCCGGAGAAAAACGAAAGCAGTCTTGAGGTCGGCGCCATGTGCGAGGTTTTGATCGACGGGCACTTCGGTTATTCGGCCACGGCCGACGTCAGCAGCGCCGGACTGAAGCGGGCGTTCGACCGGGCCATCGCCACGACCTGCGCCACCAGTGCGCACAAAGTTCACGCGTTTTCCGGCGAGCAGCGACCAGCAGCGACGGGAACTTACCGCAGCCACCGCACCCGCGATTTGACGCAGACCAGTCTTGCCGAAATGACCGATTGCCTGCTGGGTGCAACCCGCGCCATGAATATCTCGCCAATGCTGGTCAACCGCAGCGCCAGTGCATTCCTGGTTCAGACCCAGATCGATTTTTACACCAGCAACGGGAGTCATACCAGTCAAAGCTTTGACATGACCGACCTCACGCTGTCTGCCACAGCCGCCGAGGGGCTGGAGTCGCAAACCCGCACCTGGGTGCAAACCGGGCAGTTTGGGGGTGAGGTATTTGACAAGGAGAGTCTGGCGCGGCATGGCTTGCAGACGGCACAAGACGCGCTGGCGCTATTGGCTGCCGATAACTGCCCCACGGGCCGGATGGACCTGATCTTGATGCCCAACCAGATGATGCTGCAGATTCATGAATCCATTGGCCACCCGCTCGAGCTGGACCGGATTCTGGGTGACGAGCGCAATTACGCGGGCTGGAGCTTTGTCAAACCGGAGGATTTTGGCCAGCTTCAATACGGCTCCGGGTTGATGAACGTGTCGTTCGACCCTGGGCGCGCCAACCAGTTGGCCAGTTATGCGTTTGACGACGGCGGCAATCCGGCTACGCGGGAAATGCTGATTGAGGGCGGCGTGCTCAAGCGCGGTTTGGGTTCGCTGGAGTCGCAAGTGCGCTCTGGGTTGCCAGGGGTGGCCAATTTCAGGTCGTCGTCCTGGAACCGCGCACCGATTGACCGCATGGCCAACATCAATCTGGAGCCTGGCAAATCATCGCTGGACGAATTGATTGGCCAGGTAGAGAAGGGCGTGCTGATGAGTTCCAACCGCTCGTGGTCAATAGATGACTACCGCAACAAATTCCAGTTTGGCTGCGAGCATGGCCAGTTGATCAACAACGGCGTGCTGGGCAAGGTGGTGCGCAACCCCAATTACCGCGGTGTGACGGTCGATTTTTGGGGTCGCCTGGCCGGGGTGGGGCGGGACGACACCTCCCACGGTACTGCCTTTTGCGGCAAAGGCGAGCCCAGCCAGGTGATTCGCGTCGGCCACGCCGCGCCGCCGTGCCTGTTTCGTGACGTCGAAGTATTTGGGGGTGCAGCATGAGCGCCAACCCGTTCAGTGCCGAGGCGCACCACCACTTCAACGCGGTGGCCGATCATGTGCTGGCGCAGTTGAAAACCGGCGAAGAGTTGACCCTTAACCTCAGCGCTGAAGACACCCTGTTTGTGCGCTTCAACAACAACCGGGTGCGGCAAAACACCGACGTGTCGCAAACCAGCCTGTCCATGCGCCTTCAATCCCAGGGCCGCACGGTGGACAAGTCGCGCACGCTGACGGGTGATAAGGAGGCCGATTGCGCCTCGGTCGCCCAATTGTTTCAAGCCTGCCGCGATGAGGTGCTGGCTTTGCCAGTCGATCCGAATCAGGTGCCGATGGCCAACAATGGCAGCAGCCATGACGACTTCACTGGTGCGCTCTTGGCGGCACAGGACGTTGTCGGCGCCGTCGTCGGTCCGGCCGCCGGATGCGACTTGGCGGGCCTCTATGCAGGTGGCGTGGTGATTCGCGCCAACCGCAACTCGCTCGGACAAAGCCACTGGTTTTCGACGGAAACTTTCTTTTTGGACTATTCGCTGTACAACGGCACTTTGGCTGCAAAGGGCAGCTACGCCGGTACGCGATGGGATGGTTCAAGCTGGGCCGCCAACCTGGCGCGGACCAAGGCGCTTTTGGCACTGCTCGCCCGGCCGCGCCAAAACGTGGTCCCCGCCGGCTACCGCACCTATTTGGCACCCCGGGCCTTTGCCGATTTGGTCGGAATGATGGGCTGGAATGCCCTGTCGGCTTCGGCCTGGAAGCAGGGGCGCAGCCCGTTCAAAAAACTGGTTGAAAAGGAAGCCCGGCTCTCACCGCTGCTCAATATCGACGAAAACTTTGCACTGGGCTTGACACCGCGTTTCAACAGCCTGGGTGAAGTGTCCGCTGAAAAAATGCCATTGATCGGCCAGGGCGAGCTTCAAAATTTGCTGGTCAGCGCGCGCACCGCCAAGGAATACGACCTGAAGGCCAATGGCGCCTCGGACGGCGAGGCGCCGCGTGCGGTGGACGTGCAATGCGGCAACCTGCCTGAAAAAGACGTGCTGAAAGAACTCGGCACGGGCTTGTTTTTATCCAACCTGCATTACCTGAACTGGAGCGACCCGGTCTCGGCCCGCGTCACCGGCATGACCCGTTACGCCTGTTTTTGGGTGGAGGGTGGCGAGATCGTCGGCCCCATCAAGGACCTGCGCTGGGACGAAAGCCTTTACCAGGCGCTTGGCAGCAAGTTGATGGCGCTAACCAGTCACAGCGAAATTGACCCGGCGACCGACACCTATTTTCAGCGCGCCCTGGGCGGAACCCGCACGCCGGGTGCATTGATTGACGATTTCACGTTCACGCTTTAATCGCATTTGAACTGCACTTGAGCCGCAAACAGGGCCAAGATGAATCCAAAAATTGGTCATGAAGTTGCTATATTATAAATAGCAAACTATTTATATAATACGAGGGCTATAGCCGTATTTCGTCACTTTTTTCACGTTTTTGGCCGATTGAATCTTAAAAATTAACCTGCAGGTTAATTATTTATCGTTTCTGTCACTTCTTCTCCACCCGCACCATCGTCATGGCCGACGCAATCAGGGCCGACACCTCGGTCATGTTGCTTGGCACGATGAGCGTGGGGGTGGCGTCTGCGGCGACTTTTGAGTACGCCTCGATGGAGCGTTCCGCCACTTTCAATTGCACCGCCTGCTCGCCGCCGGGCTGGCGGATGGCTGCCGCGATGCGTTCAATCGCGCCCGCCGTGGCGTCGGCCACTGCCGTGATGGACGCGGCCTCGCCCGCTGCTTTGTTGATGACCGCCTGCTTTTCGCCTTCAGAGCGGGCAATGAAGGCCTCGCGCTCACCGGTGGCGATGTTGATCTGCTCCTGACGGCGGCCTTCCGAGGCTGCAATCAGGGCACGTTTTTCACGCTCCGCCGTGATCTGCTGCTGCATGGCGTGCAGAATTTCCTTGGGCGGCGTCAAGTCCTTGATCTCGTAGCGCAGCACCTTCACGCCCCAGTTCAGCGCGGCTTCGTCAATCGCCTGCACCACCTGCGCGTTGATGATGGCGCGCTCCTCAAAGGTCTTGTCCAGCTCGAGCTTGCCTATCACCGAGCGCAGCGATGTCTGTGCCAGTTGCGAGATGGCAATGATGTAGTTGCTGGAGCCGTAGCTGGCGCGCATCGCATCGGTCACCTGAAAGTACAGGATGCCGTCCACCTGCAATTGGGTGTTGTCACGCGTGATGCAGACCTGGCTGGCGATGTCCAGCGGGATCTCCTTGAGCACATGCTTGTAGGCCACTTTGTCGACGAACGGGATCAGAAAGCTCAGGCCTGGCGTGAGCGTCTGGTGGTATTTGCCGAGCCGCTCCACCACCCAGGCGTGCTGCTGCGGCACGACTTTGACCGACTGGTAAATAAACAGCACGGCCACAACGAAAAGGATGATGCCAAAAGTACTCATGAGTTGCTCCGGTTATTTCGGGATGAGGCTTGAAAACGGTTAAATGCTCTGCACGATCAGGCGGCTACCGACCACTTCAACGATGCGGTGTGGCCCGGGCGCGCGCACGGCCGTGGCTTCGCTCGGGCTATTGTGTGAAACGCTCCACCTGGCGCCCCGGTAATTCACGCTGCTGGTGCCGTCGGGCAGCCACGCGTCGACCTGCACGATGCCGCCAATGTCCAGGTTCACATCGGCATTGGCGCTGGCCCGCGCAGGCGCCACCTGCTTCTTCTTGATGCTGCGCCAGACCAGCACCGAGCCGCCGCCGACCAGCGCTGCGGTGATGATCTGGACCGCCTCGCTGGCACCCAGATGCGTCGCAATCGCTGCAGCCGCCAGGCCCAGCGCCAGCATCAACAGATAGAACGTGCCGGTCATCAGTTCAATAGCCACCGCACCGCCTGCCAGCAGCCACCAGATTGAAGATTGCGCCATACCGTCCTTTCGATTTGTCCAAGTGTTGCTGAATGTACCGCTGAATGTCTTGCTGCAACCACACCGCCGCAAATTTTGGGCCAAAGGCCCACCTTCAAAATTGGTGGACCCAATTAATTCCTTACACTTCGCGCCTGTTTCGTTTTTTCGCCGACAGTGCGCCACGGGCATCTCCAGAAATTCAATTCTCGGGATGCAGTGCAAGGCGCAAACCAGAGCAATACGTCCGTATTGCGAGGATTTGCAACGCAGCAATGCGCCCGAAAATTGGATTTATGGAGATGCCCGCATGAAGTTTCGTTTTCCCATCGTCATCATTGATGAGGACTTTCGCTCTGAAAACACCTCGGGCCTGGGCATCCGCGCACTCGCGCAAGCCATCGAGACCGAAGGTTTTGAGGTGCTGGGCGTCACCAGTTACGGTGACCTGAGCCAGTTCGCCCAGCAGCAAAGCCGTGCCAGCGCGTTCATCCTGTCGGTCGATGACGACGAGTTCACGCCTGGCCCGGACCTGGACCCTGCTGTGCTGAACCTGCGCCATTTCATCGAGGAAGTACGCCGCAAAAATCTGGATGTGCCGATCTACGTTTATGGTGAGACCAAAACCTCACGCCACATCCCGAACGACATCCTGCGTGAACTGCACGGCTTCATCCACATGTTTGAAGACACGCCCGAGTTTGTGGCGCGGCACATCCTGCGTGAAGCCAAGAGCTATCTCGAAGGTGTGCAGCCACCGTTTTTCAAGGCGTTGCTGGATTATGCGGAAGACGGCTCCTACAGCTGGCATTGCCCCGGCCATTCGGGTGGCGTGGCGTTCCTGAAGAGCCCCGTCGGCCAGATGTTTCACCAGTTTTTTGGCGAAAACATGCTCAGGGCCGACGTCTGCAATGCGGTTGAAGAATTGGGCCAGTTGCTCGACCATGACGGGGCAATTGGCGCCAGTGAGCGCAACGCAGCGCGCATTTTCAACGCCGACCATTGCTTCTTTGTGACCAATGGCACGTCCACCTCGAACAAGATGGTGTGGCACCACACGGTGGCACCGGGCGACGTGGTCGTGGTGGACCGCAACTGCCACAAATCCATATTGCACGCCATCATCATGACCGGGGCGATCCCGGTGTTTTTGAAGCCGACGCGCAACCATTTCGGCATCATTGGCCCGATCCCGAAAGAAGAGTTTGAACCCGCCGCGATCCAGGCCAAGATCAAGGCCAACCCGCTGCTCAAGGGGGTCGATCCGAAGAAGGTCAAGCCACGCGTGCTGACCATCACCCAATCAACCTACGACGGGGTGCTGTACAACACCGAGACCATCAAGGGCATGCTGGACGGCTATGTGGACAACCTGCATTTTGACGAGGCCTGGCTGCCGCACGCCGCGTTTCACCCGTTCTATGGCACCTATCATTCCATGGGCAAGAACCGCGTTCGCCCGAAAAAGGCGATGGTCTACGCCACACAGTCGATCCACAAGCTGCTGGCTGGCATCAGCCAGGCCAGTCACGTGCTGGTGCAGGATTCGCAAACCGTGAAGCTGGACAAACACCTCTTCAACGAAGCCTATTTGATGCACACGTCAACCAGCCCGCAGTACAGCATCATTGCCAGTTGCGACGTCGCCGCCGCCATGATGGAGCCGCCCGGTGGCACAGCCCTGGTCGAAGAAAGCATTGCCGAGGCGCTCGACTTCAGGCGCGCCATGCGCAAGGTCGACGAAGAATATGGCAAGGACTGGTGGTTCAAGGTCTGGGGCCCCGACAAGCTGGTTGATGAAGGCATTGGCCGCGCCTCGGACTGGATCATCAAGGGCGAATCCAAAAGCAATGCCAAGGCCAACTGGCACGGCTTTGGCAAGATGGAGCCGGGTTTCAACATGCTCGACCCGATCAAGAGCACCATCGTCACGCCGGGCATGGACTTGAACGGCAAGTTCGCCAAAACCGGCATTCCGGCCAGCATCGTGACCAAGTTTCTGGCCGAGCACGGCGTGGTGGTGGAGAAGACCGGCCTGTACAGCTTTTTCATCATGTTCACCATCGGCATCACCAAGGGCCGCTGGAACAGCATGCTGACTGCCTTGCAGCAGTTCAAGGACGACTACGACAAGAACCAGCCGATGTGGCGCATCCTGCCCGAGTTCTGCCAGAAGTACCCCAAGTACGAAAAGATGGGCCTGGCCGACCTGTGCCAGCACATCCACGCGCTGTACGCCAAGTACGACATTGCGCGCCTGACGACCGACATGTATTTGAGCGATCTAACCCCCGCCATGAAGCCCAGCGACGCCTACGCCTACATTGCGCAGCGCAAGACCGAGCGGGTCGAAATTGACGAGCTCGAAGGGCGCATCACGGTTGGCCTGGTCACGCCTTACCCGCCCGGCATTCCGTTGCTGATTCCGGGTGAAGTCTTCAACAAGAAGATCGTCGCCTACCTGAAGTTTTCACGCGAATTCAATGCCCAATGCCCCGGTTTTGAGACCGACATCCACGGCCTGGTGGAGATTGAGGGCGACGACGGCAAGGTTCACTACTATGCAGATTGCGTGGCGACGCCAGAGGCTGAAACCGCCGTTGTGGCGGGTCGCGAAGTCCATGTGGGCAACAAGGGCCCGTACCGCCGAACGGTTTGATCTTTGGTGAGTGTTTCGGATTGGCGTCGCACCTGGGCGGGGCGCGGAGCTTCGCTGCTTGCGTTTAGTTGCTACTTTTAAGATAGCAAACTTTTTATATGATGCGAGGGCTAGGTGCCAATTTGATCTGTTTTTTCGCAAAAGAGCAGTGATTTTTATAACGAAATTAACCTGCAGGTTAATTTTTACAACTATTTTGAGCGCCCCGGCTTTGCCACAGACATCTGCGCCCTGGTGGAAAAATAGGCCGCAGATGGCCTGCGTGGGGTAATCCGTCAGCCCGGTAGGGATAAACTGAATCCAATGGAAGCCCTCCTTGCGTATTGATCACAGCTGCAGACATTTTTTGCAGCACTTAACGCTAGGACTTTCCAAATGATGATCAAGAAACTTTCGATGCTGGCAGCAGCAGCAGCTCTGTCTGTGGCTTCCGCAGGTGCCATGGCGCAGGTGATGGTGGGTGGCGCGCCCATGCTGGCGAGCAAGAACATTATCGAGAATGCCGTCAACTCCAAGGATCACACCACGCTGGTGGCTGCGGTCAAGGCGGCCGGTCTGGTGGATACACTGCAAGGCGCCGGCCCTTTCACCGTTTTTGCGCCCACAAATGAAGCGTTTTCAGCGTTGCCAGCAGGTACGGTGGATACTTTGCTCAAGCCCGAAAACAAGGGTGCCCTGACCGGCGTGCTGACCTATCACGTGGTACCTGGAAAAATTGACGCCGCTGCACTGAGCAAGCAAATCATGGCCGGCAACGGCATGACCACGCTTAAAACCGCGGCTGGTGGCACGCTGACAGCCAAGACAGCAGGTGGCAAAGTGATGATCACAGACGAAAAAGGCGGCATGGCCACTGTGACGATTGCAGACGTGTACCAGTCCAATGGCGTGATCCACGTGGTCGACAAGGTCTTGCTGCCCAAATAAAAACGGGCAACCAGCGATTTGGATGGGCGGTGACGATTGCTTGCAGCGCGGGTAGACGGCCAGATCAGGCCGCCGCCTGGTCGGCAATGCCGCCCACCACCTGGCTGAATCCACCGTCCACGTAGGTGATTTCAGCCGACACGCCGGCGGCCAGGTCGCTTAACAGGAAAGCCGCCACGTTG
Organism: Rhodoferax sp.; assembly: GCA_031360805.1. Taxonomy (GTDB): domain Bacteria; phylum Pseudomonadota; class Gammaproteobacteria; order Burkholderiales; family Burkholderiaceae_C; genus JANYCG01. The sequence goes on along the minus strand of JANMCB010000177.1, from coordinate 3,430 downwards.
CCCACGTCTTCAATCGTCACGTTGCGGCGGATGGGTGAATTGGCCGCCACCACGCTCAAAATCTTGCCAAAGCCCTTGATGCCACTGGCGGCCAGGGTTTTGATGGGCCCGGCGCTAATGCCATTCACGCGCATGCCCTGGCGGTCCGGAATGTGCCCGAGCGACTCTGCCAGGTAGCGCACCGACGCCTCCAGCGACGCCTTCGCCAGGCCCATGGTGTTGTAGTTGGGCACAGTGCGCAGCGCGCCCAGGTAGGTGAGGGTGAGCAAGGCGGACTTAGCGTTCAGCATCGGCAGCGCGGCTTTGGCCATGGCCGGGAAGCTGTAGGCGCTGATGTCATGCGCGATCTTGAAGCCTTCGCGGCTCAGGCCCTCCAGAAAATCCCCGGCAATTGACTCGCGCGGCGCGTAACCGATGGCGTGCACAAAACCATCAAAGGTGGGCCAATGGGCCGACAGGTCGGAGAACATTTGCGCGATCTGCTCGTCTGACCCCACATCGCAATCAAAGACCAGCTTGGAGCCGAAGTCCGCAGCGAACTCGGTAATGCGCTCCTTGAACCGCTCACCCACGTAGCTGAAGGCGAGTTCCGCCCCCTGCGCGTGACAGGATTTGGCGATGCCATAGGCGATGGAGCGGTTGGAGAGCACGCCCGTGATCAGGAGTTTTTTGCCAGCGAGAAAGCCCATGGATGATCCTTTGCGTGGTTGTCATTGAGTACTTTTGAATGTTTTTCCCAATGATGCAGAATTGTCGCATGCGAGGTTTGCTTGTTCTTTTGTGGTTTGCCGCTTTGCAGCCTGCTTGGGCTGCTTCGGCCTATTCGGTATGGGGGAGTTTCAAATACCCGCCAGGGTTTACCCAATTCGACTATGTGAATGTCAAGGCCCCAAAGGGTGGAGAACTGCGTCTCGTGGCCGGCTCCCGCATCTCGGGTTATGACAAGTACAACCCGTTCACACTCAAGGGCACGGCGCCGTCCCTGCTGGTGGAACTGCTGTTTGAAACACTGTTGACCAGTTCGATGGACGAGATTGGCGTGGGTTATGGCTTGCTGGCTGAAGATGTGGAAGTGGCAGCGGACCGGTTGTCCGCGACGTTCCGGTTGCGCCCTGAGGCACGCTTTCACAATGGCGATCCGGTGCTTGCCAGTGATGTGAAGTACAGCTACGAAACACTGATCGGCAAGCATGCCTTGCCGGGCTATGCCTCCATATTGGTCGACATTGCGGGCTGCGATGTGCTGGGCGAACGCACCGTGAAGTTCCGCTTCAAGCGAACCGACCGGCAACTGCCCCTGGTCGCGGGGAGCATACCGGTTTTCAGTCCCAAATGGGGCGTGGAGGGCGGCAAGGCCAAGAGCTTTGACAAAGTCGTGTTTGACACGCCCGTTGCCAGTGGCGCTTACCACATTGACCCGGCGCGATTCGGCAACGACATCACCTACACCCGAGACCCGACCTATTGGGGGCGGGAGTTGCCAGTGCGCCGGGGCAGCAACAATTTCGACCGGATCACCGTCAAAATTTACCGCGACAACACGGCCCAGCTTGAAGCCCTCAAGGCCGGCGAATTCGACCTGATGGAGTTTTTCTCAGCCGGTGACTGGACACGGCGCATGACCGGTCCGCGCATCGCAAGTGGCGAGCTGGTGAAGTCCCCCTTCAACCACCGCCGGCCGGAAGGCTTTTACAGCTACTTCATGAATTTGCGGCTGGCCAAGTTTCAGGACCGGCGCGTGCGCATGGCGCTGAACCTGGCGCTGGATTACGAGTGGATGAACCGCCAGCTTTTTCGCAACAGCTACAAACGGGTCAACGGCATTTTTGGCAACACCGACTGTGCTGCCACCGGCGTGCCCGATGCAGGCCAACTGGCGTTGCTGGAGCCGTTTCGCGCCAGCCTGCCGGCGGACACCTTTGGGCCGATGACCCTGCAGCCCCGAACTGACGGCAGCAACTCATTGCGGGCCAACCTTCGCCAGGCCAGGCAGTTGCTCAAGGAAGCGGGTTGGGAATTTCGAGACGGCGCACTGCGCAATGCCGCGGATGTTGCACTCACCGTTGAACTGCTGGACAGCTCAGAGGCCAAGTCGGAAACCACCACCGCATCATGGCGGCGCGCGCTGGAAAAGCTCGGCATTGAACTGAAATACCGCACCGTGGACGCCGCGCTTTATTTTGAACGCCTCAAGACTTTCGAATTTGAGTTGACGGGTGTGGCCTTCGCTGGCACCCATTTTCCCGGCAGCGAGTATGCCGACCTGTTTGGCGGCAAGGCCGCCGAAACCCCCGATTCCAACAACGTGGGCGGCATCAAAAGCCCGGCCATTGATGCGTTGATCGGGCGCATGGCGGGTGCCGACAACCGCGATGCCTTCCTTGGTGCCTGCCGCGCACTGGATCGCGTGATTGCCCATGGCTACTACATGGTTCCGGCCTGGACCAGCACCGAAAGCCGTGTGGCCTACACCGCCTGGAAGCTTGCGCGACCCGCCACCGTGCCGCCCTATCCGCCAGAGGGCGTTCCCTACATGGTCTGGCCCATGACCACCTGGTGGGCGAGGATGCCGGCCCTGACTTCTCAAACAGCCCAACCAGGGCTAACAGGACCAGCGAACCAGCCCTGACCTTATGGCCGTCTACATCCTAAAACGCATTCTGCTGATGCTGCCGACCCTGTTCGGCGTCATCCTGCTGACTTTCGTGGTCATCCAGTTTGTGCCCGGCGGGCCAGTGGAGCAATATCTGGCAGACGCGCGAAGGGGTGCAAGCCTGTCACAAACCGGTTCGTCCGCTTACCGCGGCAGCCAGGGCGTGGAGCCCGCGCGCCTGGAACAAATCAAGGCGCTGTATGGCTTTGACAAGCCACCCGCTGAGCGCTTCTGGACCATGCTCAAGCAGCTAGCCCGCTTTGACCTCGGCAACAGTTTTTTCCAGAACAAACCGGTCTCGCAACTGGTGTGGGAAAAGCTGCCCGTGTCGGTGAGCCTGGGGCTGTGGACTTTTTTCATCAGTTACCTGATCGCCGTGCCGCTGGGCGTGGCCAAGGCGGTGCGGGCGGGAAGCCGTTTTGATTTGATCACGACCTTGCTGGTTTTGTTGGGTTACGCCATCCCCGGTTTTGTTCTGGGCGTGGTGTTGCTGGTGATCTTTGGCGGGCAACTGCAATGGTTTCCGCTGCGCGGCCTGATCTCGGCGAACTGGGCCGAACTGTCATTCGGGGCAAAGGTGGTGGACTATCTTTGGCATATTGCCATGCCGGTAACGGCGATGGTGTTGGGTAGCTTTGCCGTGACGGCGATGCTGACCAAAAACGCGTTTCTGGAAGAAATCCGCAAGCAGTATGTTGTGACGGCACGCGCCAAGGGCTTGAGTGACCGCCAGGTGCTTTACAAACATGTGTTCAGAAATGCACTGATCCCAATCGT
>JANMCB010000140.1:0-6590 GCA_031360805.1 Rhodoferax sp. | reverse complement strand
ACTCGTCAACGCGAGGTCAACGATGTAGACCACCAGCAACGCAGCCTTGCGCGCGTCGTAACTGCGCTTGAAGATGTGCCAATTGGCCACATCCGCCGGCGCCACGCCGAGCGTCGTGTGAACCAGCGCACTTAAGGTTTCAGGGGAATGGTCAAGCGGCAGCTTGAGTTCGGTCAGTCGTATCATTTTCGGTATCGCCTCGGGCTTGTGGTTATCAAGCAGAAGCGCCGAATTTTACCGGTCACCTCATGCCGGCAAAAACCCTTCAATCGACAGATAGCGCTCGCCTGTGTCGTAGTTGAAACCCAATACCGTGGCGCCTGGGGCCAGGTCCGGCAATTTCTGTGCGATGGCCGCCAGCGTGGCGCCCGATGAAATGCCGACCAGAATGCCTTCTTCACGGGCGCAGCGGCGCGCCATTTCCCGCGCTGGTTCGGCATCCACCTGGATCACGCCATCCAGCAGCGCGGTGTTCAAATTCTTGGGGATGAAGCCCGCACCGATACCCTGGATCGGGTGGGGCGAGGGTGCGCCCCCGGAGATGACGGGCGACGCGCTGGGCTCGACCGCAAACACTTTCAGTTTGGGCCACTTGGCCTTGAGCACCTGCGCGCAACCGGTGAGGTGCCCGCCCGTGCCCACGCCGGTGATCAGCGCGTCAACCCCATCGGGAAAGTCCGCAATGATCTCCAGTGCCGTGGTGCGCGCGTGCACGTCAATATTGGCCGGGTTTTCAAACTGCTGCGGCATCCAGGAATTGGGCGTGGCCGCGACCAGTTCCATCGCGCGGGCGATGGAGCCCTTCATGCCTTTTTCACGTGGCGTCAAGTCAAAGCTGGCGCCATAGGCCAGCATCAACCGGCGCCGCTCAATCGACATGCTGTCCGGCATCACCAGTACCAGTTTGTAGCCCTTGACGGCAGCCACCATGGCCAGGCCGATGCCGGTGTTGCCCGAGGTCGGCTCGATGATGGTGCCGCCCGGTTTCAGCGCGCCGGATTTTTCGGCGTCTTCCACCATGGACAGTGCGATGCGGTCCTTGATCGAGCCGCCGGGGTTGCTGCGCTCTGACTTGATGTACACATTGGCGCTGGCGCCGAACAGGCGGTTCATGCGTACGTGCGGGGTATTGCCAATGGTCTGCAGGATGTTTTCAGCTTTCACGGTGGGCTCCTTTTCGATGCGGTGAACAATATTGTGGCGCACTGCGATAATCCGTGTGTGAAGCCTGCCAGACTGCCGCTGGTGCAATCTGGGAAACCAGGCACTGGAGGAACGTCCGGACTGCACAGGGCAGCGTAGCAGCTAACGGCTGTCCACTGAAATTCCGAGGCGCAAGCCAGAGTTATAAGGTGAGGATCAGAGCAACAGAGACGAGTCGCACCGTGGGCAACCACGGTGCGGGTGAAACGGGCAATCTCTACGCGCAGCAATACCAAGTAGGCCAGCGTTGATGGGGCCCCCAGAGCTGGCGGGTAGGTAGCACCGAGCCATTGGGCGACCAATGGCCCAGATTAATGGCAGTCACCTTTTGGGCGCTTTCGGGTGCTTGAGAGGCCACAGAATCCGGCTTATCGGTGGGCTTCACACTTTTTCACGACCGGTGTCGGTGGCAGGCCAAGTCGGTCAGTTGTCTGAGATTTGAACAAAACTGGCACTTTCGGGTGCAAATCTATGATTTTTGGACTTAAACCCCTATTTCACAAGACAGTTTTACCCAGCGAGAGGTAGCAAAACTAGGGAATACCCGTATATTGCCTGCATGGTCGAAACAAAAGATTTTTTCAAGGCAACGCTGGACGCAGGCCGGGAACTCATCCGCTCGCCGGTGGGCCGTGCACACGTCGATCCTGCCGACAAACCCCTGCCCGTGATGGTTCCGATTCACTCGCTGGGTGAAAACCACCGTGATCGCATTGCCACCCATTTGCTGGCACTGGACGGTCAGGACCGCTACCTGCGCTTTGGCTACGCCGCCAACGACGAGCAGATCGCACGCTACGTGGCGAGCCTCAACTTTGAGCGCGACGAGATTTTTGGCATTTACAACCGCAAGCTGGTGCTGGTGGCCATGGCGCATTTGGCCTACGCCCCGGTCGACAACTGCAATTCCTGCGCTGAATTCGGTGTGTCCGTCCTGAAAGCGGCCCGCGGGCGCGGTTATGGCTCGCGCTTGTTCGACCGCGCAGCCATGCATGCCCGCAATGACAAGGTGAGCACCCTGTTCATCCATGCCTTGAGCGAAAACACGGCCATGCTGAAGATTGCCCGCAACGCCGGTGCAACCGTGGAGCGGGACGGCAGTGAGTCCGAGGCCTACCTGCGCCTGGCACCCTCCACATTGGACAGCCGCCTGACCGAGATTGTGGAAGAGCAGTTTGCGCTGGCCGACTACCGCATCAAGGTACAAGCCAAGCAGTTTTGGGAAGTTCTGGCGGGCCTGCAGGGCCAACGAAAGGGTGCGGGCTTGGACCAGCCCGGTCCACGGCCTTAAGCGGCAACGCCTGAACCTGTTCTGAAGGTTTTCTGGCGCAAAGGTCGGCGGCAGGCATTTGGGCCGCAATCCGCGCAATCCGTTATCCTTGACGCTTCTTAACAACGGCGACCCCGCCTTTCCCAGAGTGTCAGACACCCAACCCGCGCGACTTGGCGCCGCTGCGCCGGACCGCGAAGACAAGCGTACGTTTTTACAGAAGCTGGCTGAGTTCATTCACCCGGGCCCGGACTCGACCGATGAATTGATCGAAACCCTGGCCGAAGCGCAGGACAACAACATCATCGGCGCCGAGTCGCGCGCCATGCTTGAAGGCGTGATCCGCATGGCCGACATGAGCGCGGGCGACGTGATGGTGCCCGCCACGCGCATGGACCTGCTCAACATCAACGCGCCTCTGGACGAACTGCTGCACCTGGTGATCGACACCGCCCACTCGCGCTTTCCGGTGTACGAGAACGAACGCGAAAACATCATTGGGATCTTGCTGGCCAAAGACCTGCTCAAGCTGCAGCGCGACCCTGCATTGAACATCCGCGGGCTACTGCGTCCGGCCGTGTTTGTGCCGGAAAGCAAGGTGCTGAACGACCTGCTGCGCGAGTTTCGCGGCAACCGCAACCACCTGGCCGTGGTGATTGACGAGTTTGGCCGCATTGCTGGCTTGATCACGATTGAAGACGTGCTGGAGCAGATCGTCGGCGAGATCGAAGACGAGTTTGATATTGCCGAGGACGAGGGCGACATCTTCGCGCTGGCTGACCGCACCTACCGGGTGAGCGGCGAAACCGCCATTGAACGCGTCGAGGAGGCCTTTGGTGTGTCGTTGACCAGCTCCGATTCGGCCAATGAGTTCAACACCATCGGCGGTCTGATCGCGCATGAAATGGGCCACGTGCCAAAACGCGGCGAACAGCACAGCCTGGCGGGTCTGCACTTTGCCGTGCTGCACACCAAAGGGGGCGCCATCAAGTGGTTCAAAGTCTCACCGATAGGGGCTTGACCCACATCATTTGCCACTCGGTCAGGGCAGCGTGTTGATTGCGCTCCGTCAAGCTGCCTTGACACTGGTTGCGGGCCTGGCCCATGCGGCTTCGATGGGAACACCGTGGGATGCCCAGCCACTGGGCTGGTTGCAGCTGCTGGCCATGGGCATTTTGGTGCTGCAGCTGGATCGCTGCAGCAATGCCCGCCAGGCGGCCTGGACCGGCTGGTTTTTCACCACGGCCTGGCTGTACGGCACGTTCTGGTGGCTGTACATCTCAATGCACACCTATGGCGGGCTCAACGCGGTACTGACGGTGCTGTCAATTGTCACGCTGGCTGGCCTGCTGGCTTTGTATTACGCCGCAGCCTGCGCGGTCTTTGTCCGCTTGGCACCGGTGAACAAGGTGTTTTCTGCCTTGCTTTTTGCAGGGCTCTGGACCATGGCCGAAATCTGCCGGGGCACCTGGTTGACCGGGTTTGGCTGGGGCGCTGCGGGCTACGCCCATATCGATGGCCTGGCAATCCTGGCCAAATTCATCGGCTCGTATGGTGTGGGGGCCGTGGCGGCTTTTCTGGCAAGTCTTTTGGCGCTGGCCTTGAGCCAGTGGGCCAAGGGCAGGCAGATCGACAATGCAAGTCAAGCGGACAGCCCGCGCCGGTCGCTGGCCCGCTACGGGATCATGCCCATGGTTGCGCTGCTGTTTCTGGTCGCCGTCTCCAATGACACCGTGCGCGGTGCGTTCCGCCACAGTTACAGTGCGCCAGCGGGCATATTGGACGTCGCCTTGCTGCAAGGCAACATCGACCAGGACCAAAAGTTTCAGCCCGGCACCGGCATTGCCGATTCGCTTCGCTGGTATGGCGAGCAGATTGCCGCGTCACAAAGCGCGCTGATCGTGGCGCCCGAAACCGCCATTCCCATCCTGCCGCGCCAATTGCCTGAAGGCTATTGGGATGCGCTGACCAAGCCGTTTGCGGCTGGCAAGCAGGCGCTTTTGGTGGGCATTCCCCTTGGCAGCTACACCGATGGCTACACCAACTCGGTCCTTGGCTTTCAAAAGGAGCAGGGCAGGCCCTACCGGTACGACAAACACCATCTGGTGCCCTTTGGCGAGTTCATCCCGCCGCTGTTCAAGTGGTTCACCCAGATGATGAACATCCCGCTGGGTGACTTCAACCGGGGTGCCGTGGGCCAGCCCTCGTTTGAAGTGCAGGGCCAGCGCCTGGCGCCCAACATCTGCTACGAAGACCTGTTTGGTGAAGAGCTTGGCGCGCGTTTTGCCGACCCGGCCAGAGCGCCCACAATTTTTGTGAATGTGAGCAACATCGGCTGGTTTGGCAACAGCGTCGCCATCGACCAGCACCTGAACATTTCACGCATGCGTGCCCTCGAGTTTGAGCGGCCGTTCATTCGCGCCACCAATACCGGCGCCACGGTCATCATCGACCACACCGGCCGCGTCACGCATTCATTGCCGCGTCATACACGCGGCGTTTTGAAGGCCGAAGTTCAAGGCCGAAGCGGCACCCTGCAAGATGGTTGGGGCATGACCCCGTTCGCCCGCTGGGTGTCGCAGTTCGGGCTGTGGCCGTACTGGATTTTTGGCTTGGGAATGGTGGTGATCGCGGCTTTGAGCAAGCGTTACTTCCGTGACTGTGGCAACAAAAACGCTATATTATAAATAGCAAACTTTTTATATTATACGAGGGCTAGAGGCATATTTTATCGGTAAAATGCTTAAAACGCCGACTGTTTGAGGTGTTTTGCGATAATTTGATATCGCCCGTGATATCAATTTCCCCAAAATTCAGTGTGATCCCATTTAGGCGCAGATCAGCCCGCAACGCCCATTCGCACCAACCGGCCAGGCCGGGCGGCGGTGATGCTGCCCTCAGACTGCACCCGTTCGCCGTTGACCCAGGTGCCCACGTACCCAACGGCCTTCTGCATGAAGCGCTTGCCACCGGCTGGCAAGTCGCGCACCAAGGCCGGCGTACCCATTGACAGCCGAACCGGGTCGATCAGGTTCAAATCTGCCCGCAACCCGACGGCAATTTCGCCCCGGTCTGCCAGGCCCACATAGCGTGCATTGCGCCGCGTCATCATCTCAACGGCCTGCGCCAGGGGCAGCTTGCCGTTGGCGCGGTCGCGCACCCAGTGCGTCAACATGAAGGTGGTGAAGCTTGCGTCACACACCGTGCCCACATGGGCGCCTGCGTCGCTCAGGCCCGCCAGCGCACGCGGGTGCGTCAGCATTTTGGCGATCACATCCAGGTTGCCATCGTTGTAATTGAAGATCGGAAAGTAAAGCAGGTTGCTGCCGTCGCCCGCACACAAGTAGTCATAGATGGCTTCCAGCGGTTTGATGCCTTTTTGCCGGGCCTGCACATAAAAGCTCTGCAGCACCGAAGGCTCGTAGTTCAAATTGTCTTCCAGCGGGAACATGCGTGCACTGATCTGGTCGATGCGCGCCAGGAGAATGTCCACCAGCGGCGGCACCGAGGTTCCATCGCCCGCCCTGGCGTCTTGCTTTTCGGTCAACACGCGCGCCTTTCGGGCCGGATCGCGCAACGCCTTTGCCCGCTCTGGCAGCGCCAGGTGAGCGACCTCCTTGTAAGCCGGTGCCCCCAGAAACGCGTGAAAGCTGGCGTCCAGCCCGTTGATGACGCCAATGCCGCGCGCGGCCGTCTGCAGGTACAGCGGCAGCCCGGCGGCCACGCCTGTCTCCACCCGCTTGCGAATCGCTTCGAACTGCTGGCCGCCCGGATCGCGCTGCAGCCAGGTCATGGACAGTGGCTTGCCGGCTGCGCGCACCAGTTTTTCGATCAGGTCGAACTCGGCGTCAAAGCGCTGTTGTGCACCTTGCGCATCGTCGGGCGCACCCCGCAGCACGTCAAAGTCGTTCACCACCTGCACAACGCCGTGGTTCAGGCCTTCAAACGCCCGGGCGATGCCCGTGAGTTCTGCCGCGTCAGCCTCGCCTGCAGGAGTCTCCTTGCCTTCGGCGGTGCGGTGGTTGTCACTGCGCCCGGAGCTGAAACCCGCCGCTCCGGCCTTCAAGGCCGCCTGCAGCAGTGCGCGCATGGCTTCAATGTCGTCTGGCGTGGCAAC
>JANMCB010000138.1:0-4010 GCA_031360805.1 Rhodoferax sp. | reverse complement strand
GGCGGCACCCCGGCCTTGACCGATCTGATGGGTGGCCAGATCAGCGGCCTGGTTTTGACCTTGGGCGACCTGATTCAACCGGCCAAGGCAGGCAAGCTGCGGCTGCTGGCATCGACAGGCCCTGCGCGGTCAAAATTTGCGCCGGACCTGCAGACATTTGCAGAGCAGAACGTGGCGGGTCTGGACATGCGGGATTGGTTTGCCGTGTACGTGGTGGGTGCCGCGCCTGCGGATGTGACGGCCAGGGTGGTGCCGTTGGTGCGCGCGGCGCTGGCCTCCCCGCAATACGTGCAGGGCTTGGCCACCATTGGCATTGAGGCCGCGTCGTCAACACCGCAGGAGGTCGACCGCATGATGCGGGTTGACTACGATCGCTGGGCCGCCATTGTCAAGGCTTCTGGCTTTGTTGCAGACGTATGAGTGCGGGGGCAGGCGGATCAGGTCGGTGCGGGAAGCTCGGCGACACAGTCAACGATGGTTTTGCGCAGCCACCGATGGGCCGGGTCGTCTTCCAGATGGTTGGGCCAGGCCATGATTTCCACCAGCGGCGGCATTTCAAACGGGGTGGCGAGCAGGCGCACGGGCAGGTGCCGCGCAAAGTGCTCCCCCTGGCGGCGGTGCAGCGTGGCGATACGCTGGGTGCCCATCACCACCAGCGGCAATATGCTGAAGTTGTCCACGCTGAGCTCCACCTGCCGCTGCTTACCGAAGCGCGGCAAAAACCACTCCTCAAAAGCCAGGCTGCGCTCATCGCCAAAGTGCACTGCCACGTGCCCCATTGCCATGTACTGATCAAACGACAGGGAGCTGCCCACACCGGAATTGTCAGCGCACACCATGCAGACGTGGGTGTCTTCGAACAGCGTGCTTTTGCGGCTGGAGAGACTGGCGATGTAGGGCTCCGGCATCACCAGAAAATCAATGTTGCCGCGTTCAAAGACCTCCAGCCAGTCGGGCATGGGGCGGCGGATGTCCAGCACCACGTGCGGTGCCTGTTCGGCGATGCGCCGCACCACGGCCGTGATCAGCACCGTCGTCAAATAGTCAGACGCACAGATCAGAAAACGGCGCTCTGCCGTTGTGGGGTCAAACCCGGGCTTGAGCGAAATGGCCGAGCGCACGCGCAGCAGGGCGTCGCGCACGGGCTCCACAAGGCTTTGGCCCAGGGGCGTCAGCACGAGCTGGCGGCCGACGGGCACGAGCAGCTCATCCCCAAAATAATCGCGCAGCCGCGCCAGGGCGCCGCTGGCTGCGGACTGGCCGATGTGCAGGCGGGCGCTGGCCCGCGTGACGTTGCGCTCCTCAAGAATCGTGTCGAGGACGACCAGCAAGTTGAGATCGAATTTATCCAGGCGCATAAGGGATGAAGTGATGAAAAATCAGCAAGGAACAGCATGATAGTTTTATATGGCGCCATGGCATCGCGCGCGCACCGCGTTGTATGGATGCTGAAGGAACTGGCGCTGCCGTTTGAGCACGTGCAAACCAACTTTCTTGACGGCAGCACGCGCACGCCGGCGTTTTTGGCAGTCAACCCCAATGGCCGCGTGCCCGCGCTGGACGATGGTGGTTTTTTGATGTGCGAGTCGATGGCGATCAACCTCTACCTTGCCAAAAAATATGGCGGTGCCCTGGCGCCTGCCGACCTGGAAGAAGACGCGCTTTGCGCGCAGTGGAGCTTTTGGGTTGTAACGGAAATCGAGAAGCCGTTGCTGTTTGCCTCGGCCAACCGCGCGCTGTTCAATGCCGAGTCCCGGGACGAAGAGCAGGCTCAAATGGCAATCGCCAAGCTGGACAGGCCGCTGAAGGTGCTTGATGCACATCTGGCCAGCCGCCCTGCAAATGGGGGTTATGTGCTGGGCGAGCGCTTCACCGTGGCGGACTTGAACATTGCCACCGTGATGGATTTGGCACCCCAGTGCGGCATATCTCTGGCTGCTTGGCCCCGGGTGAATGAATGGCACCAGCGTTGTCTGGCACGCCCAGCCGCTGCCGATTGGAAAGATGTGAAATTCTCGATCCCAAGGCCACCCACCCCCATGGGTTTGCTGAAGATGTTCGTTTGAACGCACCGTAACTCCACACTGAACCCACCTTAACCGTCAAACATCTTTATGAGCACTATCAACGCCATTGACCCGACTCTGATTGAGCACATTGCAACGCCCCAGCAACGGGAGACCGTGAGCGCGAAAGCCGAGTCGCCCCAACAAGGGGATGGCCTTAAATTTCCGGACATCCTGATTTACCGCGGTTACTCAGCACCCGTGCGCATAGAGACCGACGTGTACGACCTGGAAGTCGAAGGCACCATTCCCCCTGAACTGAACGGCGCCTATTACCGCAACAGTGCCGACCCGCAATACCCACCTCTGCACGGCAAGGACTTGTTCCTCAATGGCGACGGCATGATTCACATGGTGCGTTTCGAAAACGGCCACGCCGATTTAAAAACCCGATACGTCAAAACTGAAAAGCTGGCATTGGAAAGAAAAGCCCGGCGCGCACTGTTCGGTGCCTATCGAAATTCGTTCACCGACGATCCATTGGTGGCTGGCAAAGACAACGGCACCGCCAACACGTCGGTCATGTGGCACCACGGCAAACTGTTTGCCCTCAAAGAATCTCAACGGCCCATGCAGCTTGACCCGCACACGCTTGAGACGTTGGGCTTGTGGGATTTCAATAGCAAGCTCAAAAGCAAAACGTTTACGGCGCACCCCAAGCTGGATCCAGAGACAGGCGAAGCCATTGCTTTTGGCTACAACACGGGCGGCGTGGCCAGCAATGAGGTTGAAATCTTCACCATTTCACCGGCTGGCGACATCGTTCGCACAGAAGTGTTTGAAGCGCCTTACCCATCGATGATTCACGACTATCACGTTTCGCGCAACTACATTGCGTTCACCATTTGCCCGATGGTCTGCGACTGGGAGCGTGTCAAAAACGGCGAGCCGTTCTTTCATTGGGATTCCACCAAGAAAACGATGATTGGCATCATTCCCCGCAAGGAAGGCGTCAAGGCCATTCGCTGGTACACCTGCCCCAAAGTCGCCATGCAAACCCACACCTTCAACGCGTGGGAAGAAGGGTCTGTGCTGAACCTGGATCACTTCGTCACGGGCTCCGGCTGGCTCAGCCAGTTTCCAGATTTGCACGACCCTGATGCCAAAGAGAAACCGCCCTTTGGTGAACGTTGGTCATTTGATCTTGCCGATCCACGCGACGAGTTCAGCATCAAACGCCTGATCAACCATATTGGCGAGATGCCCGTGATCGACCCGCGTTATGCGATGAAGCGCACCAACCACTTTTATTTTGGAACCTTCAATCCAACCCTGGGGCCCATGCTGCCTTTGGCCTCCAAAGGCCCGCCTTTTACCTGCCTTGGGCATTTTGACGAAGCCAAAGACAAGCTGAACTTTTTTTACGCCGGGCCTAACGCTGCGCCCGAAGAACCCTGCTTTGTGCCCAAAAGCGCGGATGCCCCCGAAGGCGAGGGCTGGCTGCTCACCATGGTGGGAAGGCGCTCGGAAAACCGGACAGACCTGGTCATTCTGGATGCCGCGAACATCCAGAATGGCCCGGTGGCGATCATCAAATTCCCGTGCAGGGTTCACGAGGGCTTCCATGGTATTTTCGTACCGGCAAAGACACTTGGCTGGTGAGCGGGGAGTTGCCACAGCATTGCGCCAAGGCCCCTTTGATGCTCTAACATTGAGGTCTTGTTAACCTCACCCTCAACACCAAAGTTAATTCCTATGACGCAACTCACACTGGCCCAAGCCAATCAGATCATCACCGCTGCCTTGGCGCAGTCCAAACAAGCGGGCTACAAGCCCATGGGCGTTATCGTGCTCGACGCCTCTGGCAACCTCAAGGCCTTTGCCAGCGAAGACGGCGCCAGCATGTTCCGCTTTGACATCGCCCGGGCCAAGGCCTGGGGCGCGGTGGGCATGGGCGCTTCCAGCCGCGTGCTGATGCAACGCGCCAAAGACAACCCCAACTTC
>JANMCB010000042.1:0-5894 GCA_031360805.1 Rhodoferax sp. | reverse complement strand
ACGCGCACGGGTTACGGCTATGCGCTGGGTTGGAGCGATACAGCGCAAACGGTGCTTAAAGTCCGGTTGGTCGAACCACTGGGTCCTCTGGGTTTGGGCAAACTGCTCAAGCGCGGCGACACCATCGTCAGCATTGATGGTTTCACTCCGGCGCAGATCATTGCAGGCCAGGCCGGTCCTGTCACCACCGAAGGCGTTTCCCGCGCTTTCGTGGTGAAAGACGACGCCGGAACCCAGCGCAGTTTCAGTGTGGCGTCGGTGAAATTTGCACTGAGCCCGGTCATCAACGCACAGGTTTTGACCGCACCCAATCGCGACAAAGTGGGTTACCTGATGTACCAGGAGTTCATCACCTCCGGTGCGCCAGCCTTGGGAGCAGCCTTTGACAGTTTTCGCAGTGCGGGTGTGAAGCACCTGATCCTCGATTTTCGCTACAACGGCGGCGGCAGCACCGCGCAGGCCCGTGACATTGCGTCGATGGCGGGCGGCGCTGACGTGACCGGCAAAGTGTTCGCGCAGTTCCGCTTCAGCGCGAAGCATGCTGCGGAGAATTTTTCGCAATCCTTCCGGTTTGCAGGCCTGCCTGCGGTGCCGCTGCAGGGAATCGACAAGATCATGGTCATCACCTCCGCCAGCACGGCATCGGCCAGTGAACTGGTCATCAATTCCCTCAAGCCTTTTAAAAACGTGGTCACAGTGGGCAGCACCACCTTTGGCAAGCCGTTCGCGTTTTTGCCGATCAACGCCTGTGGCATCAGCTACAACGCGGTCAACCTTGAAGTGGCCAATGCGGTCGGGTTTGCCGACTACAGCAGCGGATTTGTGCCAACCTGCGCAGTCAGCGACGACCTTACGCGGCAGTTTGGGGACCCGCTGGAACTGCGCACCGCCGCTGCATTGGGCTACGTGGCCACCGGGCAGTGCCCAGCGCCGTCGGGCCAAGTCAAACTTGCGAATGGCAGTTCCAAAGCAGCGCTGGATGCGGCAAAACAGGGCGAGCTGGGTTGGGGTGAGGTCAGCCCGCGACGCGCCCGCGCAGAGCGCTGAGCCACCGCTGTTTGCTGTAACTTGAACATTGCATCCAGCCCCAAAAACACCCGCTCCGCGCAGTGGAAGGTGTTGTCATTTGCTATATATTAAGGAGCAAACTTTGTATATAAAACGAGGGCTAGAGACATATTTTATAGGTAAAATGACAAAAATCAGATAGATTTCGACGTGAAATTAACCTATAGGTTAATATTTTGCATATTTTGACCCCGGCGAAGCCTTTTCCATCCAAACGAACCATTCACTTTGTCACCATGAAACATATTCAACTCGGCAGCAGCAATTTGCAAGTCACGCCCATTTGCCTTGGCACCATGACGTTTGGCGAACAGGTTGATGAAGCCACCTCCCATGCCATTCTTGACCGCTCGCTGGAGCGCGGCATCAACTTCCTGGACACGTCTGAGATGTACTCCGTGCCCACACGTGCTGCCACTTATGGCGCCACCGAGACCATCATGGGCAACTGGTTTGCCAAGCGGCCGGGCGCTCGGCAAAAATTGGTGCTGGCCACCAAACTGGCCGGGCCCGCCCGGGGCATGGACTGGATCCGAAACGGCAGCGTCCAGGTCACCGCCAAAGACATCGTCGATTCGTGTGAAGGCTCCTTGAAGCGCCTGCAGACTGATGTGATTGACCTGTACCAGATCCATTGGCCGGTGCGCTATGTCCCCAATTTCGGTTTGTCGTATTTTGACCCTGCCAAGGACGCACCGGTGACCTCCATCCACGCGCAGCTTGAGGCGCTGGCGGGCCTGGTGAAGGCCGGCAAAGTGCGCACCATCGGCCTGTCAAATGAAACGCCGTATGGCGTGCACGAGTTTGTGCGATTGGCAGAACAGCATAATCTGCCGCGCGTTGTCAGCGTGCAAAACGCCTACACCTTGCTCAACCGGGCCGTGGACAACGGGCTGGACGAAACCATGCACCGTTTGGGCGTCTCGCTCCTGGCCTATTCGCCGCTGGCGTTTGGCCTGCTCACTGGCAAGTACGACAGCTCTGGCACCACCGGGCCGCTGGCGCCGCCCGAGGCACGCATCACCAAGTTTGAATCCGTGCGCAAGCAGCGCTGGGGCCGCCCTGAAGCGTTTGCCGCAGCGCAGCGCTACAACGCACTGGCCCGCGAACATGGCCTGACACCCACGCAGATGGCGCTGGCCTTTTGCTACACCAACTGGCGCGTGGCCAGCACCATCATTGGCGTCACCACCGTGGCGCAACTGGACGAATGCCTTGACGCCTGGGGCACCCCGCTGTCGCCCGAGTTGTTGTCCGCCATCGACAAAATCCGCTGGGAGATCCGCGACCCGGCGCATTGACGGGTTGCTGACAGGAAATTCCCCTGCGGTAACCACCCTGAATGTGCGTCAAGCATCGTGCATCGACAGCGCCATGGCCAAAAGAGACCACATCTCCGAGACGCCCGCGACCGCCGTGCTGCGGGCCAACAAAGTCGCCTTCACCGAGCACCCGTATGAGTACCTGGCGCACGGCGGCGCGCAGCACAGTGCGCAGGTTCTCGGGGTCGATCCGTTTGCGGTGGTCAAAACGCTGGTAATGCAGGACGAGCATGCCAAACCGCTGGTGGTGCTGATGCACGGCAACCACAAAGTCTCGACCAAAAACCTGGCGCGGCAAATTGGCGTGAAATCGGTGGAACCCTGCCATCCTGATGTGGCAACGCGCCACAGCGGCTATCTGGTGGGTGGCACATCACCCTTCGGGCTGAAGAGGGCGATGCCCATATACGTTGAAGCGTCGGTTCTGGCACTGCCCAAAATTCTCATCAACGGCGGCAGGCGCGGTTACCTGGTGGGGATAGACCCGCAGGTCTGCGTCACACTTTTAGGGGCGGTTGCCGTGACGTGTGGCCTGGCGGAATGATGGATTGGCGCGCTGGCCATCCTGTGTTGTAAAAATTTGTGTTTCGTGAACTTTGCACCGGTTCACTGCAAAAATCGGAGTGCAACGGCGGTGGCAAGCTTGCGTTTTCGTGGCGCTGCGCTACATTTGCGCGACGCCTTCAGTTTGCACCCTGTCTGGTGTTGACCAAGGCAACCGCCTTTCATGCCTTTCATGATTAACCCGAACGGTCACATTCCACATGTCCCTCAATCGCAAACAGTTCATCTCTGCTGCCCTGGTTGGGCTCGCAAGCGCATTGCCACTGGCCGCATTGGCCCAGGCTTACCCGGTCAAGCCGATCCGCTTCATCGTCCCTTACCCGCCCGGCGGTGGCACCGACGTGATTGCGCGCATCGTGCAGGAACCCCTGTCACGCGCATTGGGGCAGCCCATCATCATCGACAACCGGGGCGGCGCGGGGGGGTCGGTCGGTACCGAGGTGGCAGCCCGTTCGGCAGCCGATGGTTACACCATTCTGTTCACGCTGTCGTCGCACACCATCAACCCGAAAGTGTTCAAGGTCAATTACGACGTTGAACATGATTTTGCAGCGATATCCATGGTGGCCAGCTTGCCGCAAATGATTTTTGCAAGCCCCAAGGCTCCGTTCAACACCTTGGCAGAAATGATTGCCTACTCAAAGAAAAATGTGGGCAGTTTGAGCTTTTCTTCAGTGGGCAACGGCTCACCCTCGCATATCGCCGGCGAAATGCTCAAACAGCAGACCGACACCTACATGGTGCACATTCCCTATCGCGGCGGTGGTCCGGCTGTGACCGATGTCATGGCGGGTCAACTTGACCTGGGCATCGTTTCGATTCCGGCCGTCGCGGCGCAGGCTAAAGCCGGTCGGGTCAAACCGCTGGCCGTCACCACCAAGGCCCGCAGCCCCAGCTTCCCGGATGTGCCGACGGTTGCCGAGGCCCTCAATTTGAAGGGTTTTGAAGTGGACTCCTGGTACGCCATGTTTGCGCCACGCGACACGCCCATCGCCATTACCCGTCGGCTGCAGGCCGAACTGGCCAAGGTCGTGGCCATGCCCGAGGTCCGTGAAAAGCTCCTGCTGCAAGGCGCCATTGGCGTGGGTGGCACTGCCGAGCAGCTTGAGGCGGTGGTCAAGAGCGAGCTGGTGCAATGGGGCAAGCTGGTCAAGGACCGGGACATCAAGGCCGATTGAGAGCCAGCATGCCCGGCACGTTTTCAGGTATGCACCAGCAGCTTCAGGCGCTGGACCTTGCCTGACGGACCGCGCGGCAGATCGGTGACAAAGCGGATTACCCGCGGCGTCTTGAAGCGCCCAAGCTGGGCCATGCAGAACTGGCGCAGCGTGGCTTCGTCCAGGTCCTGCCCTTCGCGCAGCACCACGCACACCATGATCTCCTGGCCGTAGTATTTGTCGGGAATGCCCACGGCTGCAGCCTCCAGCACGGCCGGGTGGCGCAAGAGCGCCTCGTCGATCTCGCGCGGTGCAATGTTCTCGCCACCCTTGATGATGAGTTCCTTGATGCGCCCGGTGATGAAGAAAAAGCCGTCGCGGTCGCGGTGGCCCAGGTCACCGGTGCGCAGCCAGCCATCCGGTGTGAACGCGCCCCGCGTGGCGTCGTCGTTCTTGTAGTAGCCACGCATGACGTTGGGGCCACGAATCGCCACCTCGCCAGTTTCGCCATCGGGCATGGGTGCCAGCTGGTTGTCAATCACACGCGCCTCGCAGCCTGAGGCCTTGCCGACCGAGCCGAGTTTGCGCATGGCAGCGGCCAGGGGGTTTGAGAACGACGGCGCTACGGTCTCGGTCAAGCCCATGGTTTCAATGATGCCGATGGAAAACTTCTCCTCGAATTCGGTCAGTTGCTCGGGTGGCAGGGGCGACGAGGCGGAGCGGCAGAAGCGGATTTGGCGCGTCTGGTCAAACGGCGGCGGCTCGCCTTCGAGCAGGTAGGAGATCATGGTCGGCACCACGTTGATCCAGGTGCAGCGCCCTTCAATGGCCTGCTGCCAGAATTGCGCTGCCGAGAACTTGGGTGGCATCACCAGGCTGCCACCGTGCGCCAGCGGGCTGAGCATGGTGACGGCAAATGCGTTGATGTGATAAAGCGGCAACACCGCCAGCACCCGGTCGTGCGCACTCAAGCGATGTTCGGCGCTGATGGCCAGCGCATTGGCATACAGGTTGGACTGGGTCAGCATCACGCCCTTGGGCACGCCGGTGGTGCCGCTGGTGTACATCAGCAGCGCCGTTGCGTCTGCGGTTGGGGCGGCGGCTGCGGCGTCAGCAGGGGTGTCATTTGCGCTGCCCATCAGAGCTGGCCAATCGACCGCATCTGCGGCGATCACCACGATGGCGATGCGCCGGTCAATACTTGCCAGCATGCCCCGCACCTTCGCTTCCCATTCGGGGCTGACCAGAACGACATTGCAGTCACTGTGTCCCAGGACGTACTGCATCTGGTCTGGTGCTGACACCAGATTGACCGGGTTGACGCACCAGCCGCCGTGCATGGCGCCCAGCAGCAGTTGCAGCGTCATCAAGCCATTGGGCATGACCAGCGACACGGTGTCCCCGGGCTGGCTGCCGTGTGCGCGCAACAGGGCGGCGGTGCGCTGGCAGCCCTGTGCCAGCTCGCCGAACGTGACGCGCCCGCTGCCCACCGGGTCCAGCGCGTAAACGCTGTTCGGGTTCAGCCTGGCCTGGTGTTCAACCAGTGCGAACACCGTGCCAGAGGGCGCCGCCAGGTTGTCGCTCATGCTTTGCCGAATTTTTTGAAGTAGCTGCCAAGGACGTCGTCTTCAGTCGGAAGGCGCTCGGGGATGGGCCGCGAAATGCGTGTGATGTTCAGGTAATGCCGGTAATTCATGTTGTCGGAAAAATTGTTCTTGCCCCAGGTGCCGCAACCCATGGAGAGTGAGAACGGCAGGCCGTTGTCAAAGCTGCCGCCCGTGGC
>JANMCB010000022.1:0-4344 GCA_031360805.1 Rhodoferax sp. | reverse complement strand
CAAACCGCCAGTCTTAGCTTCTGGCCGGTTGCGACGTGTCTCGCGCCAACGCTAGGGAGGGTTTGCCGAACTGCCGGAATAGAGACCGTAGGTCAGCAGCGTCCAGGTGAATTTGGACACTGGGTGCGAAGGTCGGGTTTGGCCACTGGCGTCGCGCACCGGCTTGCCACGTGCCATGGACAGCGTGATTGATTTGGGTCCGGTAGCCTCCGGTTTGCAAACCCAGTTGCGGCCGTTTGAAATTTCACAATCGGTGAATTTCCCGCTGGGGTCGGAGGCCACGCCTACATTCCAGAAAAACACTTCGCGGTGGACCCGCAATGCCCGAAACCTGAAGCGTTCTGCAGCGACCAACTTGCCAGTGCACAGGTCGCCCTCCCATTTCCCTTCATTGCAGCCGGCTGTATAAACCG
This sequence comes from Rhodoferax sp., assembly GCA_031360805.1. Taxonomy (GTDB): domain Bacteria; phylum Pseudomonadota; class Gammaproteobacteria; order Burkholderiales; family Burkholderiaceae_C; genus JANYCG01. The sequence continues at coordinate 3,931 of JANMCB010000022.1, read as the reverse complement.
TGCGCTCACCTTGCAGATTGACAATGTCTGCGGCCCAGATGGCGACCGCCGCTGCAAGCAAAATCGGCAGAATGACCAGCCAGCTTCGTTTCACGTCCAGACCCAATTCCGTAAATAGATGTAAGCCCGATTATTCAAGCCACCCATCCCATTGGAAATAGGGGTTAACCGGCAAAGTCGGCAATAAATGGACTAAGCGTGACTTTTTTGGTAATTGGCAATACCGTCCGTAATCTCTTTTTTGGCGGCCTCAGAGCCTTCCCATCCCAGCACTTTGACCCACTTTCCGTCTTCGAGGTCTTTGTAGTGCTCAAAAAAGTGGGCAATCGTTTTCAGGCGCAGCGGGTTCATGTCCGCCGGCTCCTGCCACTGGGTGTACAGCGAACATTTTTTGTCGATGGGCACTGCCAGCACCTTGCCATCCTGGCCGGCTTCGTCTTCCATTTTCAAAATACCGATGGCGCGGCAGGTCACTACAACACCGGGAATCAGCGGAACAGGCGTTATCACCAGCACATCGACCGGGTCGCCATCGCCGCTGATGGTTTTGGGCACATAGCCGTAGTTGGTGGGGTAATGCATTGAGGTGCTCATGAACCTGTCGACAAAGATGGCGCCGGATTCCTTGTCCACCTCGTACTTCACCGGGTCGGCATTCATCGGGATTTCAATGATCACATTGAAGGAATCGGGCACGTTTTTACCGGGAGTAACTTTATCAAGTGACATACAGGAAGCTCTTTTCTTTGGATGTGAAGGTTTGATGAAACGGGTGTAAATGGGCCGGGGAAGCTCCCTAGGATTAACCCTTATTTTACTGACTCTGCCCTTGCGTCCCGGCAAAAGCCACTTTTTTCACGGTAAAGTGCGCCGGTTGGCCAATCGTCTGCATCTGCTCTTGTTGATGTTTCGCGGCGAGGAAGCAACGCAGCGGTGGTGCCGATTGCGTTGCACCACACTACAGCGAAACACCACAGGAGACTTTTATGACAGGCAACTCAGCGCTTATTTTGGCGCTCGTTTGCGGGCTGATCGCCGTAATTTACGGCTTTTGGGCACGCGGCTGGATCCTCGCGCAGGATGCCGGCAATGCGCGGATGCAAGAAATTGCAGCCGCAATTCAAACCGGGGCCGCCGCCTACCTTGCGCGGCAGTACAAAACCATTGCCATCGTTGGCGTGGTGCTGGCTATTTTGATTGGCATCTTTTTGGGCGGCATGACTGCCACCGGCTTTGTTGTGGGCGCGCTGCTGTCGGGCGCTTGCGGCTTCATCGGCATGAACATTTCGGTCAAGGCGAATGTGCGGACCGCACAAGCCGCCACCCGGGGTATTGGCCCGGCGCTGGACGTCGCTTTTCGCGGCGGCGCCATCACTGGCATGCTGGTGGTCGGCCTGGGCCTGTTGGGCGTCACCGCCTTCTACTGGTTTCTGGTTGGCAACGGCAACCTCACACCCGACAAAAACCTGGCCAAAATGCTTGATCCGCTGATCGGTTTTGCCTTCGGCTCGTCGCTGATCTCAATCTTCGCGCGGCTGGGCGGCGGCATTTTCACCAAAGGCGCTGACGTCGGCGCGGACCTGGTCGGCAAAGTCGAAGCCGGGATCCCGGAAGACGACCCGCGCAATCCGGCCGTGATTGCCGACAACGTGGGCGACAACGTGGGCGACTGCGCCGGTATGGCGGCAGACCTGTTTGAAACCTATGCCGTCACGCTCATCGCCACCATGGTGCTGGGCGCCTTGCTGGTGACCAACGCGGGCACGGCGGCCGTGGTTTATCCGCTGGCTTTGGGCGCTGTGTCGATCATCGCGTCGATCATTGGCTGCTTCTTCGTCAAGGCCTCCCCAAGTATGAAAAACGTCATGCCGGCGCTGTACAAAGGTTTGGCGGTGGCGGGCGGTTTGTCACTCATCGCGTTCTACTTCGTCACCACCTGGTTGATGCCGGACAACTCAATCAAAGCCGCTGGCAGCCAGATGGCGCTGTTTGGCTCCTGCGCGGTCGGCCTGGTTTTGACGGCTGCTTTGGTCTGGATTACCGAGTACTACACCGGCACGCAATACGCACCGGTCAAGCACATCGCACAGGCGTCCACCACCGGCCACGGCACCAACATCATCGCGGGTCTGGGTGTGTCGATGCGTTCCACCGCCTGGCCGGTGATTTTTGTCTGCATCGCCATCTGGTGCGCATTCAAAATGGCAGGTTTGTACGGCATTGCGATTGCAGCGACCTCCATGTTGAGCATGGCCGGCATCGTCGTCGCACTTGACGCGTATGGCCCCATCACCGACAACGCCGGCGGTATCGCGGAAATGGCCGAGTTGCCAAAGAGCGTGCGCGACGTGACCGACCCGCTGGACGCGGTGGGCAACACCACCAAGGCCGTGACCAAGGGCTACGCCATCGGTTCGGCCGGTTTGGCGGCACTCGTGCTGTTCGCCGACTACACCCACAAACTCGAAGCCCTGGGCGCATCCATCAGCTTTGACCTGAGCAACCCGATGGTCATCATCGGCCTGTTCATTGGCGGCTTGATTCCCTATCTGTTCGGCGCCATGGCGATGGAGGCCGTGGGCCGCGCAGCAGGCTCCGTGGTGGTTGAGGTGCGCCGCCAATTCGCCGACGGCGCCATCATGGCCGGCAAGCGCAAGCCTGATTACAGCGCTGCGGTTGACATGCTGACGACAGCGGCCATCAAGGAAATGATGATCCCGTCGCTGTTGCCGGTTGTCGTGCCGATTCTGGTCGGCCTGCTGCTCGGGCCCGCCGCTTTGGGCGGTTTGTTGATGGGCACCATCGTGACCGGGCTGTTCGTTGCCATCTCGATGTGCACCGGCGGCGGCGCCTGGGACAACGCGAAAAAGTATATTGAAGACGGCCACCACGGCGGCAAGGGCAGCGAGACCCACAAAGCCGCTGTGACCGGCGACACCGTGGGCGACCCGTACAAGGACACGGCTGGCCCGGCAGTGAACCCGCTGATCAAGATCATCAACATCGTGGCGCTGCTGATCGTGCCATTGATGATGCAGATTCACGGCGGATCAATGTCCAAGGCGGCAATACCAGCGGCCGCCAGCGTTGCCGCAGTTGCGACTGCAGCCGGTACCGCACCGGCCGCCACCACCGCTGCAGCCCCCGCTGCGGCTCAAGTGGCAGCACCTGCGCCAGCAGCCCCTGCCGTTGACGTCAACGCCAAGAGCGATGCGGCAATGATGGCGGCTGCCCAGGCTGCGGTGGACGCGGCGTCTGTGAAGAACGAAGGCGGCGTGGTCAAGTTCTACTTTGCCTCCGGGAAGAGTGATCTGGCAGTCGGCGGCAAAGAAGCCCTGGTAGACGTGGTGAAAGGCGTGATGGCTGGCAAGAAGGCCGTCATCAGCGGCTTCGTTGATGCGACTGGCGACCCGGTAAAAAATGCCGAACTGGCCAAGCTGCGCGCATTTGCAGTACGCGATCTGTTGAAGATCATTGGCGTGCCGGAGGACAAGATCGAGCTGAAAAAGCCTGAGGACATCAAGGCCGGTGCAACGTCAGCCAATGAAGGGCGCCGCGTTGAAGTGACTCTGATGTAAATTCCTGCTCCACGCTGCAGTCAAAAAACGGCCCGCTGATGCGGGTCTTTTTTTTGAACACTTCTTTCCAGAGTCATTCGCGACAATTTCCTCCCGTTCGGACCATGCATACCTATACGGCCACCATCACCTGGCAGCGAGAGCCAGCCAGCATCTTCACAGACAAACGCTACAGCCGCGCCCACCACTGGGCGTTTGATGGCGGTGTGATCGTGCCGGCTTCAAGTTCACCACATTCGGTGCCCGTGCCCTTTTCAAACCCGGCCCATGTCGATCCCGAAGAAGCTTTTGTGGCTGCGCTCTCAAGCTGCCACATGCTGACCTTCCTGTACCTTGCGGCGCTGGACGGTTTT
>JANMCB010000006.1:0-1823 GCA_031360805.1 Rhodoferax sp. | reverse complement strand
GGTGCGGCTGCAACATCGGTTGAGCTGTGATGGAAGATCTTGTCCATGATCGATTTGAATATACCCATTTGCTTGTGCTCCTTTTGGTAGTGAAAATGGTCAGCTTGACGTTCGTTTGGGGGCAACGATTATGTTCAGTTGCTCCGCATTCAGACATTAATACGTGACTTCCATCTTTTCTGTGCGTTACCACACTAAATGCAACGAAATCCGCAGGAGCGACCTCAAAAGCGGTTCAAGAGGGTCAGGGATCAAAAGCGTCAAGGCCAGACTCCCCTAGCCCGCATTTTTCACGATACAGCACTGGATGGGCCAGAAGGACGGGTTTTAGTCCGACGCTGCAAAATTGATTTACAAAGGCACCGAGCGAAAGACTGCTTCCAGCCTGATCGAGACATCGAAGGTAGCGCCTTAGATGTGAATTTACGACCACCGCGAGTACATCCAAAGCAGCCATTCATCTAAGACCGCTCCTGGCCCAAACCGGCATTGCAATGAAATCAGTCAGCCATTCAGTCCCATCTCACAGCTACCGGTCAGTGAATCAACAACGAAGGTCGTGGCGATGAGGAAAGGGGATCGAGCTTAGGGCCACAGGGTGCGTGGCAACAGTGGTTTGTCGCCAATCACCGCTTGAGCCATGCGTGCGGCGTATTTCTAATTACTACACTATTAATAGCTATCCACGCCCATTCCACGAGGGCTAAAGCCCCGAATTGCACTGAAAATTGCCTGGCAACGGCAAAACCGCCATTTTGTTAACACAGGTGTTAACTTTCACCCGTGGGCCAACCCCGCCGCCTCTACGCCCGCGATGCAGATCGCTTCGTCTTCATCCCCCGTGCTGCCGCTGGCACCCACTGCGCCGATGATCTGGCCGCTGGCGTCCTTGATGACGACGGCGCCGGTTTGTGGCAGGAACTTGCCGTTGGACGTGGCTGACAGCGAGACGAAGAAGTTGGGGTTGTCTTTGGCGCGTTGCATCAGCACGCGGCTCGAAGCGCCCATGCCCACCGCTCCCCAGGCCTTGGCGCGGGCGATGTCAAAACGGAACATGCTGGCGCCGTTTTCACTGGCAAAGGCCTTGAGGTTGCCGGAGGCGTCGAGCACGGCGATGCCCATGGGGTTGTAGCCCGCTTTTTTGGATTGGGCCAGCGCGGCGGCAATGATGGTGTTGGCCTGGGCCAGGGTGAGTGCGGACATGGGGTCTTTCAAAAAGCGGGAATTATCGAATGGCAAGTGGAACGCAGGCGGCTCAGGCCTTCAGCCGCGTCAGCGCCTCAAAACCATATTTGTTCATGCTGCCAAACATCGGGCTGGCCGGGTGCGACACAAAACGCGTGCGGCAGTCCAGCACGGCGGGCAGGCCTGAGGCCAGCGCGCGCTGCATCGCCGGGGCCACATCTTCGGCGCGCGTGACCACCTCGCCATGGCAGCCAAAACCGCGCGCCACGGCGGCGTAGTCGGTGTCTTCCAGGCCGGTGCCCATCTCGAAGTCCAACTGCTTCCTCTGGCCCGAGCGGATGATGCCCCAGGCCGCGTTGTTGTGGATCACGGTGATCACCGGCAGCTTGTAGCGGCGCGCGGTGTCGAGCTCGTTGAGGGTGAAGCCAAAAGAGCCGTCGCCGGTGATGTTGACCACCGGCCGCCCCGGGTTCTGCAGTTGCAGCGCCATGGCATACGGCAGGCCGAAACCCAGATGGCTCATGCCGGGCTCGTGGAAGCGCGTGCGCACGGCGTACACGGGTGTGAAGTCGTTGCTCCAGAAGGTGGTGTGGCCACCGTCGTACACGGCCAGCGCGTCGGCGGGCAGTGTTTTGGCA
>JANMCB010000526.1:0-6190 GCA_031360805.1 Rhodoferax sp. | reverse complement strand
GGTCAATGACGTGATCACCGGCTTGGTCATCGCGGCCCCGGTTTACTGGATGTTCACCAAATTCCTGGCGATCAATTTGCCGGGCCTGACACAAAGTGGGTGGCTTTAATGGATATCTGGAACAACCTGCTTCAGGGCTTCATCACGGCGGGCACGCCCGTCAACCTGCTGTGGGCCTTTGTTGGCTGCGCACTGGGCACGGCCATTGGCGTGCTGCCGGGCATCGGGCCGGCGACGGCGGTGGCCATGCTGTTGCCCATCACCACCAAAGTGGACGCCACGGCGTCCATGATCTTTTTCGCGGGCATTTATTACGGCGCCATGTACGGCGGCTCGACGACCTCTATCCTGCTGAACACGCCCGGCGAAACCGCCTCCATGGTGACGGCCATGGAAGGCAACAAGATGGCCAAGAATGGCCGCGCTGGCCAGGCGTTGGCGACTTCAGCCATCGGATCGTTTGTGGCGGGCACGATTGCGACCGTGCTGGTGACGCTGTTTGCGCCCGTTGTAGCGGACTATGCCGTCAAGCTGGGGCCACCCGAATACTTCATGCTCATGCTGCTGGCCTTCACCACGGTGAGTGCCGTGCTCGGCCAAAGCACGGTACGGGGGTTGACGGCACTGTTTGTCGGCCTGGCTGCAGGTTTGGTGGGGCTGGACCAGCTCACCGGGCAGGCACGTTACACCGGTGGTGTGCCCGAATTGCTGGATGGTGTTGAGATCGTGCTGGTGGCCGTGGGCCTGTTTGCCGTTGCCGAAGCACTGCACGCCGTCCTGTTTGAAGGCAAAGTGGTGGAGTCTGAAAACAAGATGAGCCGTGTCACCATGAGCCGCAGCGACTGGAAGCGCTCCATTCCCGCCTGGCTGCGCGGCACGGCAATCGGCGCACCGTTTGGCTGCATACCGGCTGGCGGCACAGAGATTCCAACTTTTTTGAGTTACGCCACCGAGAAGAAACTGGCCAAGGGCGAAAACCTGAAAGAGTTCGGCAGCAAAGGCGCCATCGAGGGCGTGGCTGGGCCAGAGGCTGCCAACAACGCCACAGTGACTGCGGCGTTGATTCCCCTGCTGACGCTGGGCATTCCGACCTCCAACACCACGGCGATTCTGCTGGGTGCGTTCCAGAACTATGGCATTCAACCCGGGCCGCAACTGTTTACCTCGTCAGCGTCGTTGGTCTGGGCGCTGATCGCCTCGCTTTACATCGGCAACGTGATGCTGCTGATCCTGAACTTGCCGCTTGTGGGGTTGTGGGTCAAGCTGCTCAAGGTGCCCAAGCCGCAGCTGTACGCCGGTATCTTGATTTTCGCAACGGTGGGCGCCTATGGCATGCGCCAGAGCGCGTTCGATCTGTTCCTGCTGTACGGCATCGGTTTGCTGGGGTTGGTGATGCGCCGTTTCAACTTCCCGACGGCGCCCGTGGTGGTTGGCATGATCCTGGGCCCCTTGGCCGAGGCGCAATTGCGCAACGCCATGTCCATCGGCGAAGGCAGCGCGATGGTGTTTCTGCAGCGGCCCATGTCATTGGCGCTGCTGGTGGTTGTCATCGCTGTGCTGGTTTTGCCACGCTTGCTGAAAAAACGCGGTGTGGTGCCAAATTGAGGGCCGCCACATGAAGCTCAAAATGGCCGAGAAGTCGCTGTTTGCGCTGCTGCTGCGTTCGCCGTGGTGGATCAGCTTTTGCCTGGTTGCCGTGTTTGGTCTTGCCTCCAAGGCGCTGTTGCCCGATCAATACGTGGTCTACGGCGTGATGGGCGGTTTTCCGTTTGTGGTGATCGGGCTGATTGCGGCGTGGCGTCAGCTGCGCGCGCCCAGCGCCGCACACGTGTCCGAATCGCTTCAGCAGGCCGCCGGCATGTCGTGGCGTGACTTTGCAAACGCGCTGGAACGCGGATTCAAGGGCCAGGGCTACTTGGTGACCCGTGTGACTGCGGGTGCCGCCGATTTCAGGCTGGAGAAGGCTGGGCGCACGACCTTTGTGAGTGCCCGGCGCTGGAAGGCCGCGCTCCCGGGCATTGAGCCACTGCGGGAGCTGCTGGCGTTCAAAGATGCGCAAGGCGCTGACCTGTGCAGCTTCATTGCGTTGAGTCAGGTCACTGCGAACGCCCAAAGTTTTGCCCGCAAAAATGGCGTGGCGCTGATCGCAGGGGCCGATCTCGCGAAGCTGATTTCGACCTGAAACCAGGTTTTGAAACGCGGCTGACTAGGGGTCAATCCTAGGTGTGATACCCCTTGGCAGGTGCGTTTAAGCCGTTAGACTTGCGTTTCAATGCCCCAGCAGGTGCTGCTGCCAATCCCCAACTAGGACGACAACGCCATGGCCACTTCCAAGCTTCTTCTGGATTTCGTTTACGACCACGAGTCTGCGCGCGCGGACCAGATTTACCTGACCCAGCCTTTGGGCGCAGCGGGCAATGGCGCTGTGATCGACTACACCTGGAAGGAAACCATGAACCAGGCGCGGCGCATGGCAACGCACCTGCAGTCTTTGGGTTTTGAGCCGGGCGCGCGCATTGCTATCCTGTCCAAAAACTGCGCGCACTTCTTTATGGCGGAACTCGCCATCTGGATGGCGGGCTACACCACGGTGGCGATTTTCCCGACAGAAGGTGCAGATACTGTGAAGTTCGTGCTGGAGCACAGTGAAGCGTCGCTGCTGTTTGTGGGCAAACTTGACACTTGGGACAAGCAGCTGCCCGGCGTTGCCGCCAGCCTGCCGCGCATTGCCTTCCCGCTGGCACCCAAAACCGCCTATGACAGTTGGGACGCCATCATTGGCCGCACCGCCCCCATGCCGGGCCGGCCACAACGCAAGGCCACCGACCTGGCGATGCTGATCTACACCTCAGGCTCCACCGGCCAGCCCAAGGGCGTGATGCACAACTTTGGCCGCATCACGGCGGTGTCTGAGGGCATTGCCGGGCGCATGGCTGAAACATTGGGCAAGGGCTCCGCCAAGCGGGCGCTGTCCTACCTGCCGCTGGCGCATGTATTTGAGCGGGCGTTTGTGGAGTGCTTTTCCTACCTGGACGGCAACTTGCATGTCTTCTTCGCCGATTCGCTGGACACCTTTGTCGCCGACATGAACCGCGCCAAGCCAACGATCTTCATCTCGGTACCGCGCCTGTGGCTGAAGTTCCAGCAGGGCGTTTCCAGCAAAATGCCGCCGGCCAAGCTCAACCGGCTGCTGAGCATTCCGCTGATCGGCAAATTGGTCGCCAAAAAAGTGCTGACCGGGCTCGGGCTGGACCAGGTCAAACTGGCCGGCAGCGGATCGGCACCCATGCCACGCGAGCTGGTGGTCTGGTACCGCCGGCTCGGGCTGAACCTGGTTGAAGGCTATGCCATGACCGAAGATTTCGCTTACTCGCACACCATGACGCAGACCATGAACGAGCCGGGCTATGTAGGCACCCCTTATGACGGCGTGGAAGTGCGCATCAGCGATGTGGGTGAGATTTTGATCAAGTCACCCGGCCAGATGGTGGGCTACTACAAGCGCCCCGACCTGGATGCCGAGGTGTTCACCGACGACGGCTTCTTCAAAACCGGCGACCAGGGTGAGCGCCGCCCGGATGGCCAGCTCAAGATCACCGGGCGCCTGAAGGAGCTCTTCAAGACTGGCAAGGGAAAGTATGTGGCACCGGCGCCGATTGAAAACCGGCTCAACAGCCACCCGATGATCGAATCGAGCATGGTCTCGGGCGTGGGGCAGGCGGCGTCTTACGGCTTGATTGTCCTGAACGAAGAACTTCGCCCCAAGATGAAAGATCCGGCGGTTCGCGCCGAGGTCACCGAAGCCATGACCGCGTTGCTGAATGAAACCAACAAGGACCTGGCTGATTACGAGCAGATGAAAATGCTGGTGATCGCGCCTGAACCATGGTCCATTGAAAACGGCTGCCTGACCCCGACCATGAAAATCAAGCGCGGCAAAATCGAAGCACAAGTCGCACCCAAAGTCGATGCCTGGTTTGAGGGCAAAGGCAAAGTGCTCTGGGCTTGATGTGTTTCAGGCCTGAATTTGACCCGAAAACAGGTTGAAAATTAACCTGTAGGTTAATTTTTAAGAAAAACCGGGGCAAAAATCGAAAATAATCGATAAAATTGGCCTCTAGCCCTCGTTTTATATAGATAGTTTGCTATTTAATATATAGCATTTTAAATCTCGCAAAAAAGCCATTTCAGCCTGCGCGCTAACATGGCTGCATGCAAACCACCGATTCACTGCCGCGCGATGCCCAGGCGATTCTGGAGCTGGCTTCGCGCTCCATGTTTCACCTGTTCTCCAGCATCAGCCAAGGCATGTTTCTGGTTGATATCAGTGGGCGCATTGTCTGGTTGAACGAAGGCTACCAACGCTTCCTGCCAGCGCTAGGGTTCTCCAAAGTGGACGAGTTTTTGGGGCATCTGGTTGAAGAAGTCATCCCCAACACCCAAATGCGCCGTGTGCTGGAAACCGGCGAGCCGATCCTGGTGGATTTGCTGACCAACAAGGCGGGCACATTTGTAGTCAGCCGCATTCCGCTGCGGGACGACGCCGATGCTGTGATTGGCGCCATCGGCATCGTGCTGTTTGACCACCCGGAGACCACACTGCAGCCACTCATCAGCAAATTTGCCCTGTTGCAGCGCGACCTGGACGACGCCCGGCGTGAACTGGCCAGTCAGCGCAACAACCCGCTGTACAGCGCGTCAACCAGCCAGCGCCGCGCCAAACACACGTTTGCCAGTTTCATCGGCACCAGCCCGGCGGCCATCGAGATTAAGCGCCAGGCGCGCCGGGCCGCGCTGTCAAACAGCCCGGTCCTGCTGCTGGGTGAAACCGGCACCGGCAAGGAGCTGTTGGCCCACGCCATTCATGCAGCGTCCAGCCGCACCAGCGGCCCGCTGATTAGCCTAAATATCGCCGCAGTACCTGACACCCTGCTTGAAGCCGAATTCTTCGGAGTGGCACCGGGCGCATTCACCGGTGCCGAGCGCCGTGGCCGTGAGGGCAAGTTCAAGCTGGCCGACGGCGGCACGCTGTTTCTGGACGAGATCGGTGACATGCCATTGCCGTTGCAATCCAAGCTGCTGCGGGCCCTGCAGGAGGGCGAGATCGAGCCGCTGGGCTCCAACACGCTGATCCGGTTTGACGCGCGGGTGATTGCCGCGACCTCGCGTGACCTGGTCGCCCTGGTGCGTGCCGGACAGTTTCGCGAAGACCTGTTTTACCGCCTCAACGTGCTGCCATTGCGTGTGCCGCCGCTGCGCGAACGCCGCTCAGACATTGCCGCGCTGGTCGAAGTGCTCACCGAAGAGATGGCGCTGCAAAGCGCAACCCAGCAGCCAGAGCTCACGCCCGGCGCTTTGGCGTTGCTGGCCGCGCAGCATTGGCGCGGCAACATCCGCGAACTGCGCAATGTGCTCGAACAGGCGGCCATGCGCAGCGATTCGCAGCACATTGATGTGGCATTGCTGGAGCGGCTGCTGCGCGAAGCGGGTGTGCAAAGCATCGCGCCTGGATCGTTTGACGGCTCACCCGCACCCAGGCTGGCGGACTCGATGGGCGACGACAAACAGTTGTTGCGGCCATTGGGCCAGCAGGTTGCCGAACTGGAGCGACGCGCCATTGCCGCGGCGATGGCAGCGACGCAAGGGAACAAATTGGCGACTTCGCGAATGCTCGGCATTTCGCGCGCCACCTTGTATGAACGTCTGGAAAACCCTGATTGAGAAAAATGCAATTGCCTAAAACTTAGACATTTCATCTGTTTTAATAATAGACAATTTGAATCAATTTTGGTGACAGTTTTTAATAGAATCAAGCACTTACGCCTTGGCACGATCTGTGCGAGATTCAGTCATATTAGTCGTATCACTCACATTCGGTCTTTACTTGAGGAGTCTTTTCAATGCAACGTCGTCATCTCGTTACCCTGGCCGCTGTAGCCACCCAAACAGCCGCCTTGTCCGCCATGCTTGCGCCGACGGCCGTGGTGGCCCAGTCCAAAGAAATTCGCATTGCCCACATTTACAGCAAGACCGGGCCACTTGAAGCCTATGGCAAGCAAACCGCCACCGGGTTTTTGATGGGCCTGGATTACGCCACGGGCGGCACCATGACGGTTGCCGGCAAAAAACTGGTGGTGATTGAGAAGGACGATCAGGGCAAGCCTGACTTGGGCAAATCGCTGCTGGCAAC
>JANMCB010000524.1:0-3835 GCA_031360805.1 Rhodoferax sp. | reverse complement strand
ATTGCCCGGGCGATTTCGTTTTCAATCGGTTCCACAAGGGAGCCAAGCGCCGCGAAATCGCTGCCGGCCAAGGCGGCGTCCATTCGCGACGCGACCTGTGCGAGTGCTTTTGCGCCGACGTTTGATGACGAGCCGCGAAGTTCATGTAGCAACGCCTTAAGGCCGGGTCCGGGGCTTTGAAGTTCGCGCTCCAGGCGGGCTTGCAATGGTCGCAGGTAAGTCAGAAATGCCGCCAGCAGGTCGTCCAGCACTTCTTCGTCGCTATCCACGAGGTCGCTCAGGTAGCTCAGGTCGATTGAAGGCGCAATGGAACCCATCGGCAGAGTCTGGTGCATCAAAGCCTGTACGGTTGGCAGCGCGGGTTGTTTTCTCGGCAACCACTGGGTCAACAACTGGGCCAGCTTGACAGCATCGATTGGTTTGGAGATGTAATCGTCCATGCCCATCTCCAGGCAACGGTCCCGGTCGCCTTGCAGCGCATTGGCAGTAATGGCCACAATCGGCAGGCGGGCGCCAGTAGCACCCTCCGCGCGGCGAATTGCAAGGGAGGCTTCAAAGCCATCCATCTCGGGCATCTGGCAGTCCATCAAGACCAATGCATACTTGCCGCTGGCGGCTGCCGCGACTGCCTTGATGCCGTTGTCGACCACATCAACCTGATAACCCAGTTTGCTCAATATTTGGGACGCTACCTTCTGGTTGACGATGTTGTCCTCGGCGAGCAGCAGGTGGTATCCGCCGGACGAGGCAACCCGCTGTGGCCGGCTAGCGGGCCGGTGCGCAGCCGGCACGAGCGTCAGGTCGCGAAACAGCGAAACCATCAAGCTGTCCAGGAGCGCGGACTGCCGGATGGGCTTGTGCATGACCACGGCGCCCAGTTGTTCCAGGGACGTGCGGGCAACCCGGTCAGCATGCGGCAGGCAGCACACGACGGCATGTACACCATCCAGGCGCAGCGCCTTCACGGCTTCTTCAAGCGTGGCGTCTTCCAATGGCTGCACCAGCATCACCACATCGGGTGCCGCGTTTTGCCCTTTGAGGTAAGCCAATCGCTGGCGCAACTGTCCCAGGGTCTTGAAGGACTCGTGGCGCATCTTCCAGGCGCTGAAGCTTTCAACCAGCATCTGGCGACAGCCCAGACTGTCGCCAGCAACCAGCACATATTTGCCGCTGAGGTCATCCTGCCCCTGCATGCCTGCTGCGCTCTGGGGTGCCACGTCCAGCGTGATGTGGACCCAGAAAGTGGCGCCTGCGCCTGAAATGCTGTCAACGCCGATCTGACCCCCCATCACATCGACAAGCCGCTTGCAGATCGACAGCCCAAGGCCAGTGCCGCCGTACTTGCGCGTGGTCGAACTGTCGGCCTGTGAAAACGGCTGAAACAGGCGTCCCTTGTCGGCTTCTGCCACCCCAATGCCACTGTCCCGCACCGAAAGGCGGATGCCAATTCGTCGCACCGCAGCGCCGTTGCCCGTGGCGTGAAAATTGGCCGGGCTGCATTCTGCCCGCACTTCGACCTCGCCAGCGGGGGTAAATTTGATCGCGTTGGAGATGAAGTTCAGCAGCACCTGGCGAATTCTTGTGGGGTCTCCCACCAGCCGGTCGGGCACGTCCTCTGCCATGAAGCTTGCCATGGTGAGCGACTTTTCCTGGCCTTTGGCCGCAAGCAGTTCAACACTGGTTTCAATCACCTCCCGAAGCGAAAATTCGGTGTGTTCAAGCGCCATTTGCCCGGCTTCGATTTTGGAGTAATCCAGCACATCGTTGATGACGGACATCAACGCATCGGCAGAGACCTTGATGGTGTGGACGTACTCTGTCTGTTCCGGGTCCAGATCAGTGTCCAGCAGCAAGCCGGTCATGCCCACCACGCCGTTGAGTGGTGTGCGGATTTCATGGCTCATGGTGGACAGAAAATCCGCCTTCAGGCGGGTTGCCGTTTCCGCCGCATTTTTGGCGTCCAGCATTCTCTTTTTCAGCAATTGCTCCTCACGAAGGTCCGAAAATACCGTCAGCGAGCCGGTTTGGTTGCCATCCAATGTCAGGGTTGAGCCACTGACCGAAACCGGAAACGGTGTGCCATCCTTATGGATGAAAGTCTGCTCGGTCGTGCCGCCAGGGGTTTGCGTTGAGGCCAGGGCGTCGGTCACCTTGCTGTCTGCAATGGCCGGGCTGGCTGGTGCGGCAATGCGGCGAATGATGTCATTCAGGTTCTTGCCAACGACTTCGTCAAAGCGCCAGCCAATCAGCCGTTCTCCCTCGGCATTCAGGTAGGTGACATTGCCTTTGTCGTCTTCTGCAAAAACGCCTTCGCCCAGGTTGTCCAGGATGTTGCGCAATTGAATGGCCTGGCGCTGAAAGGCGTTTTCAATGGCCTTTCGGCGCTGCTCGGTCTGGCCCACCCGGCGCAGCGTGCGGCGACGGTAAAACATAAGCAGCGGCAAAATGATCAACCCCAGGATGACTGATATCAGCGTCGCGTCCAGCAGCGCCTCGGTCATTTCAGAGGAGCCTTTGGGCAGGATATAGGGCATTGCCAGCATGATGCCGAACTCGGCGGCAAACGTCGCTGCAATTGTCACAGCAACCAGGAATAGCACCAGGCGCAAGGACCGATTGCTTGAAATTCGGGGTTCTTCGACGGTTTCAGGGGACTTGGTCATGCGATGCAGCTCGCCAGCAGCGAGATCGGGTTCGAGAGAAAATCAAGACGATACCGGGACAATACCACGACACTGCGGCTTCTATGCCACATCGGCCACGCTGGCACGCCAGACCAATGCTGCCTGCCAAGCTGGGATAATTGGCTCATGCCCGCCTCCCACGCTGCCGCTTTGCCGGTCAACACTTCCCATGTGAATCGATGGAAGCTGTCGGTCGCGCCAATGATGGACTGGACCGACCGCCATTGCCGCTTTTTTCACCGGTTGCTGACGCGCCATGCGCTGCTCTACACCGAAATGGTGACCACCGGTGCCCTGGTTCACGGGGACGTCGCGCGCCATCTGCAATTCAATGCCCAGGAGCATCCGGTTGCGTTGCAACTGGGTGGCAGTGAACCGGCTGATCTGGCGCATTGCGCGGCACTTGGTGAGCAATGGGGCTACAACGAAATCAACCTGAACTGCGGTTGCCCCAGCGAGCGGGTGCAACGCGGCGCATTTGGCGCCTGCCTGATGGCCGAGCCGACGCTGGTGGCCCAGTGCGTCAAGGCCATGGTCGACGTGGTTGCGCTGCCTGTCACCGTCAAACACCGCATCGGTATCGACAAAACCGAAAACACGCCTGAAAGTTACGGCTTTGTGCGCGATTTTGTCGGCACCGTGAGCGAGGCAGGGTGCAGCACCTTCATCGTGCACGCGCGCAATGCGTGGCTCAAGGGCCTGTCGCCCAAAGCCAACCGTGAAGTGCCGCCGCTGCGTTATGGGGTAGTGCATCAGCTTAAAAAGGACTTCCCCGACCTGACGATTGTGGTCAACGGTGGCATCACCTCGACCGACCAGATTGCGGCGCAGCTGGCGCATGTCGACGGGGTGATGCTGGGGCGCGAGGCCTATCACAACCCGTGGCGTTTGGCCGAATGGGACGCCGCGTTTTTGATGGACGCGCGTGGCGATTTGTCGCCTGAAGAGTCGTGCGCGACCCGTATGCCGCTGGCGCAATCGCGCGAGCAGGTCGAGGCCCTCATGTGCGACTACATGCTGCGCGAAGCGACGGCCCATGGCACACCGTGGAGCACCATTGCCCGCCACATGCTCGGGTTACGCCACGGGCTGCCCGGTGCAAGGCGCTGGCGCCAGGTGTGGAGTGACCACCGGTTGAAGGGCCTGAACCC
>JANMCB010000513.1:0-4051 GCA_031360805.1 Rhodoferax sp. | reverse complement strand
GGTTCACCGCTGGCGATACGCTGGAGATTGAACGTATTTTGCGATTTGACGTGATCGGTCTGCTAACGCTGCCGTGGAAGGCCAAGTGGCAAAGCCAGCAACATGAACTCGCCAAGCTGATGGCAGCGCAAGATGTAGTGAGGCTTGCATCAGACACCCGCAAAGCCTGGATTACCGCAGTGGCCGCGCAGCAAACTGCGGTTTACATGCGCGATGTGAAAGACGCAGCAGATGCCAGCGCTGAGCTGGCCCGGCGCATGGCGCGCTTGGGCAACTGGAGCCGATTGCAACAAGCGCGTGAACAGGTTTTTTTGGTGGATGCCACCGCGCAACTGGCGAGGGCCGAGCAAACCAACTTCAGCGAACGCGAAAAACTGATTCGCCTCATGGGCCTGTGGGGCCAGCAGATCAACTTCACGCTGGCTGAGCGGTTGCCTGATTTGCCACAAAACGTCACGGAAATGAATGATGTCGAGGCGCAAGCCCTGCGCGCGCGGTTGGACGTTCGCTCTGCAATGTCCGAGTCAAACTATGTCGCGGATCAAATGGGTTTCAAAACCGTCATGGGCTACTTTGATGGTCTTTCGTTAGGTCTTGCCAGCAGCACGACGTTTGACAACGCAGCTGCCACCCAAGAGGCGCGCCGTGGCGTCGAGCTTGAACTACCGCTGCCAATTTTCGACTGGGGCGGGGCCCGCAATGCGCGTTCCAGGGCGATGTACTTGCAGTCTGCAGCTCGCGTGCGTGAGGTGGCGGTGAAGGCGCGCTCGGAAGCCCGCGAGGCGTACCACGGCTATCGCACCGCTTATGACCTGGCGCGCCATTACCGTGACGAAGTGGTGCCGCTGCGCAAATTCATCAACGACGAATTGGTGTTGCGCTACAACGGCATGCTCGCCAGCGTGTGGGATGTGCTGGCGGACACCCGCTCGCACGTGATGAGCATCAACAGCGCCATCGAAGCGCAGCGCGACTTCTGGCTGGCTGAAGCCGATTTGCAGACCACGCTGACTGGCACGTCCGCAGGCGGCCTCGCCACCCTGCGAGCCAGCACTGGCGGAATGGGTGGCGAAGCCGCCGCCGCGCATTGAACTTAATTGCAGGATGAACACAATGGACAGAAGAAACTTTTTTGGCAAAGCGGCGGTCACCGCCGTGGCTGTTGCCAGTGTCAGCAAAATGGCGATGGCTGCACTGCCCGAGCCGGTGATGATGTTGAAGCCCGACACGGCCCCACCGTTGATTCCCCAAACCGGCAGGCCTTACAACCCGGTGGTCACGCTTAACGGCTGGACGCTGCCTTGGCGTATGAACAATGGCGTGAAGGAGTTCCATCTGGTGGCCGAGCCAGTGGTCCGTGAAATCGCCCCCGGCATGAAGGCCACGCTGTGGGGGTACAACGGCCAAAGCCCTGGCCCCACGATTGAAGTGGTCGAAGGCGACCGGCTGCGCATTTTCGTCACCAACAATCTGCCGGAACACACGACCATGCATTGGCACGGCCAGCGCCTGCCCAACGGAATGGACGGTATCGGCGGTCTCACCCAGCCGCAAATCCCGGTGGGCAAGACCTATGTCTACGAATTCATCGCACGCCGCCCAGGCACCTTCATGTACCACCCGCACGCGGACGAGATGACGCAGATGGCGATGGGCATGATGGGTTTTTGGGTGACGCACCCCAAAGCCAGGCACCCGCTGATTGACGACGTTCAACGCGACTTCTGTTTCCTGCTGAATTCCTACGATATTGACCCCGGCAGCACCACGCCCAAGCCCAACACGATGCTCGACCAGAACCTGTGGACGTGGAACAGCCGTGCCTTTCCGGGCATTGACTCGCTAAACGTTCGACTCAACGACAAGGTGCGCATCCGCATCGGTAACCTGACCATGACCAACCACCCGATCCACCTGCACGGGCATGAGTTTTTGGTGACCGGCACTGATGGCGGCCCCACGCCCAAGAGCAGCCGCTGGCACGAGGTGACGACCGACATCGCCGTTGGCCAGATGCGCCAGCTCGAGTTTCTGGCCGATGAAGAAGGCGACTGGGCCTTCCACTGCCACAAGAGCCACCACACCATGAACCCCATGGGACACTCGGTGCCCAACATGATTGGCGTGGACCATCGCGGCCTGATCAAGAAGATCCAGAAGCTGGTGCCCGATTACATGGTGATGGGCGAGCGCGGCATGGCGGACATGGGCGAGATGGAGATGCCGCTACCGGAGCAAACACTTCCGATGATGACCGGCACTGGCCCCTACGGCGCTTTGGAAATGGGTGGCATGTTCACCACCGTTAAGGTGAGAAAAGACCAGAAGCCGGGTGACTATAAGGATGCCGGCTGGTTCAAACAACCACCCGGTACGCAGGCGTTTGAATGGACGGGCGCGCTACCCGAGCCCGCGCGCTTCAAGTCAGAAATTGCCTCCAACAACGGCTTGGTGACGGGCCTTAACAACCCGGAAACCGGCGCACCCATATCGAAGCCCGTTGAGCTCAAGGTGCGCAAGCCCATGGGCAACATGAAACATTGAGTTTTTCACGTCAAACCCTCTTCAATTCAACCTTACCAAAAGGCCGTCCATGCCAACACGCCGCGCCCTGATCATCTGCGCCATTGCAATCCATCTTGCAAGTACAACTACTTTTGCTGGCCCGGGGCACGACAAGCCCCATGGGACCGTCAAAAAGGAGCAAAAATCGTGGGGCATTGCTGGAGATGCCAAATCCGTCACACGCACGATCACTGTGTCCATGTCGGACACCATGCGTTTTTCGCCAGACCGCATAGAGGTCAAGCAGGGTGAAACCATCAAATTCACTGCAAAAAATCAAGGCAAGATATTGCACGAGTTTGTGATTGGGGCCAAAAAAGAGCTGGAGGAACACGCCGCCCTGATGGTGAAGTTCCCGACCATGGAGCACAGCGAGCCCTACATGATGCATGTGTCACCCGGCAAAACCGGACAAATCATCTGGAACTTCAACAAAGCTGGAAATTTTGACTTTGCTTGTCTGATTGCAGGGCATTACCAGGCCGGCATGGTGGGCAAAATTACCGTTGCCGCCAGCAAGAGTGACGGCCACTCGACACACAAACATTGACATATTCAATGCGGCGCGTGTCACCAAACATGGCAGATGCCGCGTTTTACAGGCGCACCTCTCTGATTTTTACAAAGGACTTCACCATGAAAAAACTCACCCTCATTGCCTCCGTTCTGGTCACCACCGCCATTTACAGTGGAAGCGTATTGGCGCAGACTGCAACGCCAGCCCCAGCAGCGCCAGCCGCCACCATGGAAAAGGCGGCCATGAAAGACGCGGCTGAAGCCGAGGTGCGAAAAATTGACAAGGAAGCCAAGAAGATTACCCTGAAACATGGCCCCATCAAAAACCTGGACATGCCCGGCATGACGATGGTGTTTCAGGTGCGGGATGCCGCGCTTCTGGACAAATTGGCGCAGCTGGCCCCAGGCGACAAGATCCTGTTCACTGCGGAGCAGCAGCAAGGCGCGTTTGTCGTCACGGGGGCAGAAAAGGTGGCTCCAAAATGACTGAATTGCTGCCGTGCCCCTATGCCGCCCTGTTGATTGGCGGAAGCACGGTGATTGCCGCAGTCATCGGCTTTCTGGCAGGCCGCATGCGTGAGCAGCTTGCCCTGCTTGAAATACTTCGTCCAGAAACGTAATTGTCCTGACTGCGTGACACCCGCCCCGCCTCAGCCCCTGTTGAACCACAAAGGCGCGTAATCGCCGATCCGGATCGTGCCGATGAATTGGCCCGGACGCCGGGCTTTTTTTCAATGGCAAACCGCTCACGAGGGATCAGTTCAGAGAGGTCAGCTTCGCCTATGGCAAATGAGGAGCGTCTCGCCAAGCCACCTTTGCAAGAGTGACATGCGTTGGCGCACAAACAATCGGTATTTGGTTGAGGAAAATTGGCAGTTCACCTCAACCTATGGAGAAATCGATGATGACGGGCATGGACGGCATGAACAAAATGACCATGTCTGGCGACATCGACAAAGACTTTGCCATG
>JANMCB010000468.1:0-7031 GCA_031360805.1 Rhodoferax sp. | reverse complement strand
TTGATCTGCGCCGGGGGATTGCTGCCGTGAAGGGCGTAGCCCGTAACGGCTGTAAGCCCCCGGCGCGCGTTTTGTTTGCGGCCTATGCGGCCAGTTTGAGCACCTCCATGAAACTGGTTTTTTTGCCGTTCTGCTCATAGGCAGCCAGCTTGCGCGGCCCGTGAAACAAAGCCAAAGTGCCGTCGTAGTAGCGATGCACCCGCATCTGGGTGCGCACGTAGTGGTATCTGAACTCGTCAGCCGGGATTTGCAGGCTCAGGCCCTCAAAGCTCACGCAGTTGTCATTGGTCACCGTGCGTTCATGCTGCTGGCACAGGATGTCGGGCAAGCTGCCGCTGATGAATGGCACGAAAGCGCTGCCGGGCAAAGTGCTGCCCACGCAGAATTCCCGGTTGTGCGCCAGGCGGTACACCTGCTCCAAGTACTGGTTGGCGCTTTGCATGTCCGTGATCCCGGCACGCGCCAGCTCCTGGGGCAGGCGCCCCTGATGCGTCTGAAACGCCCGCTCGCTGCGCCCACGCGCCTCAGGCGAATAAGCCCCGATGTGCCCAATGCCCAGCTGTTTGAGCGCACGTCCAACCTGGGTCAAATTGACCTTGTCGACTTTGCCGCCGGCCTCAGGCGTGGTGAAGTAGTGGCTGCCCCGGTCGGTGTACAGGCTGGCAAACAGGCCATAACGGGCTATCGTCTGGCCGATGCCATGAAAGCTCGAATCGGTGCCCTCCTGGTGGCAAAAGAACATGCTGGTGTGCTCCCCGGTGGCGTCGTCCATCGTGACCACCAAGTCCCACACAGCGGCGGGCACCCAGCGGTGGGTGCTGGCGTCCTGGTGCAGCATCATGCCTGCCAGGGGCGCACGTTCGCGTTTGATGCGGTGTTTGCCGCGCCGCTTGGACGCTTTGACGACCCCGGCGCCTTGCAGCACGCTCTTGAGCCAGCTATAGCTGCGCTGGCCTTTGAATTCGGCTTTGTACTTGCTGTGAAAGTGCGCCAAATTCCAGCCTGCGAAGCTGTTCTTGTACAACTGCACCACGTGATCAACCTCCAGGCTGCTGGCGCGGCGTTTGGAGATCTGGCTCAGGCGCCGATCCAACAGGCCATCCATCCCGTCGGCCTCGAATCGTTCAATGTGGCGCCGAAAGCTGCGCTCGCATTGGCCCAGCAAAACTGCCGCTTCAGCCTGCGTCAGTCGCCCCTCTTGCCAGCCGTCATAGGCTTCTTGAAATCTCATCTTGCGGTTCTCCTGCACGTAGCGGGCCCGGCTTATGGGGGTGTCTTGCATCCCTTCTCCATAAACCGGACAGATTACTTGCTAAGAACCGGACAACTTATTAACTCCTGACAATCGATCGATTTCAGTAGCGCCTAACCCCACTTTGGGGTACAATCCACAGTTCACGACCAAACGGGCGGGTATTTACCGCCCGTTTTTTTTGGGCGATTGTTTTTTGCGGCGAGTTCTGCGGGTTGTACTGCAGTTGTGCTGCGGGTTGTAAGCAGATTGCGGGAAGGCGCGAAAGAAGGTGCAAAGTGGCAGTTCAGGAGATCGTTGAGCAAACCGTGGCCGGATTGGGCTATGACCTGGTGGAAATTGAGCGGTCAGCAGGGGGTTTGCTTCGCATCACGATAGATCTGCCCTGGAATCCTCTGGGTCAGGTCCCTGATGCAGTCACGGGGTTGATGCCAGAGCAGTTCATCAATGTTGAAGACTGCGAAAAGGTGACGCGACAGCTGTTGTTTGCCCTGGAGGTGGACGGCGCTGAGTTCAAGCGGCTTGAGGTTTCCTCGCCTGGCATTGATCGCCCCTTGCGGCATGAAAAGGACCTGGAACGGTTTGCAGGTCACGTTGTTGACGTGACTCTGAAGGCGCCCATTGGTGTCGCCGCAGCGGGCCAGGTCAATGCCACACGCAAGAAGTTTCGCGGCACGCTGGAGCGTGTTGAAAGTGGTCCAGACGTGAAAGCAGGCTGGCAAATCGTCTGGAGCGATGCGCCTGCGGTCAAACCGGGGCAACGGGTGAGCAAGAAAAGAGTGCCTGCAGCATTGCAGGCGCTCGGTTTTACATTGGATGAACTGCGGGAGGCGCGGCTGGCGCCGATTGTCAGCTTCAAGGGTCGGGGTGTTAGAGATTGATACAGGAGAGTCAGGGCATGAATCGCGAAATGTTAATGCTGGTAGAGGCCATCTCACGTGAAAAGAGCGTGGAACGGGATGTCGTTTTTGCGGCCGTAGAGGCAGCGCTGGCGCAAGCCACCAAAAAATTGCACCAGGGCGATGTGGACATTCGCGTGGCGGTTGACCGTGACAGCGGTGCGTACGAGACTTTCCGGCGCTGGCATGTTGTTCCCGATGAGGCTGGCCTGCAGTTGCCTGATCAGGAGATTCTGCTGTTTGAAGCCAAGGAGCAGATCGAGGACATCGAGGTTGATGAATACATCGAAGAAACGATTGAATCGGTTCCTATTGGGCGCATTGGTGCCATGGCAGCCAAGCAGGTCATTCTTCAAAAGATTCGCGACGCAGAGCGCGAAATGCTGCTGAACGACTTCATGTCGCGTGGCGACAATATTTTTGTCGGTACCGTCAAGCGCATGGACAAGGGCGACATCATCGTCGAGAGTGGCCGTGTTGAGGGTCGCCTGCGTCGTGGCGAGATGATCCCGAAGGAAAACCTGCGCTCGGGTGACCGGGTGCGTGCCATGATCATGGAAGTCGACTTGACCCTGCGCGGCGCGCCGATCATCCTGTCGCGTTCTGCGCCGGAGTTCATGATTGAACTGTTTCGAAGTGAAGTCCCCGAGATCGAGCAGGGTCTGCTTGAGATCAAATCCTGTGCCCGCGATCCTGGCTCACGCGCCAAGATTGCCGTGCTGTCACATGACAAGCGGGTTGATCCGATTGGAACCTGCGTCGGCGTGCGTGGCACCCGTGTCAATGGCGTGACCACCGAGCTTGCCGGTGAGCGTGTGGACATCGTGCTGTGGAGCGAGGACCCGGCCCAGTTTGTGATTGGCGCGCTGGCGCCTGCCAACGTGACCAGTATCGTGGTTGACGAAGAGCGCCATGCGATGGATGTGGTCGTCGATGAAGAGAATCTGGCGATTGCCATTGGCCGTGGCGGCCAGAATGTGCGCTTGGCGTCTGAACTGACGGGCTGGAAAATCAACATCATGGACGCCGTTGAGTCCGCCGAAAAGCAGGCCAGCGAAACCGATGTCGGGCGCAAGCTGTTCATGGAAAAGCTCGATGTGGACGAGGAAATCGCCGACATCCTGATTGCCGAAGGCTTCACCAGCCTCGAAGAAGTGGCCTATGTGCCGCTGCAGGAAATGCTTGAGATTGAAAGTTTTGATGAAGACACCGTGAACGAGCTTCGAACGCGCGCCAAAGATGCCCTGCTGACGATGGAAATCGCCCACGAAGAGAGTGTTGACGAAGTTTCCCAGGATCTGCGTGACCTTGACGGCCTGAACACCGAGCTGATCGGCAAGCTGGCTGACGCCGGCGTGCACACCCGTGACGATCTGGCCGACCTGGCCGTTGACGAACTCATTGATATCACCGGCCAGTCAGAGCCAGAGGCCAAAACCATGATCATGAAAGCGCGCGAACATTGGTTTGCCAATGATGCCGCTTCTCAAGAGTAATGGCCATGTACGCCGAAAAGAACGCCGAAGTTAAAGGTTACCCCACAAATGTCCAGTACGACCGTCGCAGAGTTTGCAGCCGAACTCAAGAAATCAACCACCACGCTGCTTGAACAGTTGCAGTCTGCCGGGGTAGCCAAATTGAGCGCTGCCGACACGCTGACTGATATTGACAAGCACAGCCTGTTGACGCACCTGCAGGTGAGCCACGGCACGGCCAGCCCTGAGCGCAAGAAAATTACCTTGGTCAAGAAATCGACCACGGAAATCAAACAGGCCGATGCCACCGGCAAGGTGCGCACCATTCCGGTTGCGACCAAGAAAATGCGAACTTTCATTCGCCGGGAAGAAGGCGCGGACGTGGTGCCAGAGGTGGCAAACGAGTCGGCAGAGGAAATTGCAGCGACGCCCATTATTGACAGCGCTGAGCTGGCGCGCCGTGAGGAAGAAGCACGCCGTCAGGCTGAATTGATCCGTCGCCAGGAAGAAGAGCTGGCGCTGCGCCGACTGGAACGCGAGCAACAGGAAAAGCGTGCCCATGAGGCGGCTGAAAAAGCCGCTGCACTGGCCGCTGAAGCGCTGAAGAGCGCCGTCGTTCAGGCAGAGGTTGCGACCACGGGTGCGGTTCTGTCTGAAGACGCCAAAGCGGCTGAAATTGTCGCCAAGGCCCAGGTTCAGGAAAAAGACGCCGCCATTGCGCAGGCGCAGACAGCGGCCCGCGATCAGGCTGCCGCTCAATCCAAAGTGCAGGCAGCAGAAGATGCTGCGCGCGCCGTCGACCTGGGTGACCGCCGGCGCAAAGCCGAGGCCGAGGCAGCAGCGATCCGTCAAATGATGTCCGCGCCGCCCAAAAAAGCGCCGCCACCCAAAAAAGTCGAGGAAGTCAAGCCAGCCGTCAAGCTTACCGCTGCAGATGCTGCCAAAAAAGGCACCCTGCACAAGCCGGCTACCGGTTCGACCCAGCCGAAACCGGCCGGCAAGGCCGGTGGCCCAGGTGCGCCGGGCACGGGACCCGCTGGCGCAGGCAAGGAAGTCAAGTCCGCCAAGCTCTCGAGCAGTTGGGCAGGCGATCCGGCGAAGAAAAAAGGAATACCGACCCGTGGCGACACTGGCGCAGGTGCTGGCCGAGGTACCAATTGGCGTGCTGGCCCGCGTGGCCGGCGCAGTGGCAATGACCGCGATCGTGAAGACCACTCGCCAGCGCCCGTCATGGAAGCCCGGGTGCTTGAAGTGCACGTGCCGGAAACGATCACCGTCGCTGAATTGGCCCACAAAATGGCCGTGAAAGCGTCCGAAGTCATCAAGCATTTGATGAAGCTGGGCCAGATGGTCACCATCAACCAGCCGCTGGACCAGGACACCGCCATGATTTTGGTGGAAGAAATGGGCCACAAAGCCATTGTTGCTTCGCTGGACGACCCCGAGGCTTTCACGGAAGACGAAGTGCTTCAGCAGGACGCCGAGTCCTTGCCACGTGCGCCAGTTGTCACTGTAATGGGTCACGTCGACCACGGCAAAACCTCATTGCTGGACTACATCCGCACTGCCAAAGTCGCTTCAGGCGAGGCCGGTGGCATTACGCAGCACATCGGGGCCTACCACGTTGAAACGCCTCGCGGCATGATCTCGTTCCTGGACACACCAGGTCACGAGGCCTTTACCGCCATGCGGGCTCGCGGTGCCAAGGCCACTGACATTGTCATTCTGGTGGTTGCGGCTGACGACGGCGTGATGCCGCAAACCAAAGAGGCCATCAAACACGCCAAGGCAGCGGGCGTACCCATCGTGGTGGCGATCAACAAGATCGACAAGCCAGATGCCAACCCCGAGCGCGTGAAAAACGAGCTTGTGGTCGAAGAAGTGGTGCCAGAAGAGTTTGGTGGTGAGTCGCCGTTTGTGCCTGTTTCTGCCAAGACCGGCTTCGGTATTGATGCGTTGCTGGAGCAGGTGCTGTTGCAGGCTGAGGTGCTTGAGCTTCGTGCGCCTGTCAACGCCATGGCCAAGGGCCTGGTCATTGAAGCGCGGCTGGACAAAGGTCGCGGCCCCGTCGCGACGATCCTGGTTCAGTCTGGTACTTTGAAAACTGGCGATGTGGTTCTGGCCGGGCAGACCTTTGGCCGCGTGCGGGCCATGCTGGATGAAAACGGCAAAGCCATCAAAACGGCGGGTCCCTCCATTCCTGTGGAAATTCAGGGTTTGACCGAGGTGCCGCAAGCGGGTGATGAATTCATGGTCATGGCCGATGAGCGCCGGGCCCGTGAAATTGCCACCTACCGCGCCGGCAAGTTCCGCAACACCAAGCTGGCCAAGCAGCAGGCTGCCAAGCTGGAGAACATGTTCACCGACATGACGGCTGGAGAAGTCAAACTTGTGCCGATCATTGTCAAGGCCGACGTGCAAGGCTCGCAGGAGGCTTTGGCGCAGTCCTTGCTCAAGCTGTCAACGGCCGAGGTCAAGGTGCAAATGGTTTACACCGCAGTGGGTGCCATCAGCGAGTCGGACGTCAACCTGGCGATTGCGTCAAAAGCGGTCATCATCGGTTTCAATACCCGTGCAGACGCAGGCGCCCGCAAGCTGGCCGAAAACAACGGCGTGGATATTCGCTACTACGACATCATTTACGACGCGGTCGACGAACTCAAGCTGGCAATGTCGGGCATGTTGACGCCAGACAAGAAAGAAGAAGTCATCGGCACGGCCGAGATTCGCCAGGTCTTCAAAGTGTCCAAAATCGGCTCGATTGCCGGTTGTATGGTCACGGCCGGTGTGGTTCGGCGTTCCGCCCGGCTTCGCCTGCTTCGCGAAAACATGGTCATCTTCACGGGTGAACTTGATTCTCTCAAGCGCTTCAAGGACGATGCGAAAGAGGTCAAGGAAAGCTTCGAATGCGGCTTGAACATCAAGAACTACAACGACATCCAGGAAGGTGACGTGCTGGAGTTCTTCGAGATTCGTGAAGTCGCGCGGACGCTGTGATCAGAGCAGAGCCGTACTGACTGGATTTAACCGTGCGCAGAAAAGCCGCCACTCCCAACCGGGCCTTCAAGGTGGCCGACCAGATCCAGCGCGATCTGACGGAATTGATCGCGCGCGAACTGAAAGACCCGCGCGTCGGCATGGTGACCATTCAGGCGGTGGAAGTCACGCCTGACTACGCCCACGCCAAAGTGTTTTTCAGCTTGCTTGCGGGTGATTCGGCGGCATGCCAGGAGGGCTTGAACCAGGCCGCGGGGTTCTTGCGCGCTGGTTTGTTCAAGCGCCTGCACATCCACACGGTGCCGACCCTGCACTTCGTGTTTGACCGCACCACGGAGCGTGCGGCCGACATGAATGCACTGATCGCGCAGGCGGTCGCCTCGCGTTCCAAGAACGAGGACTGACATG
>JANMCB010000459.1:0-10336 GCA_031360805.1 Rhodoferax sp. | reverse complement strand
GTGGGTGCGTTCTTCTTCGGATTTGCCCAGGTCTTCTTCTTCTTCTTCATCGTTTTGCCAGCCATGCGCGGCAAGGGTGAGAAGGCGCCGCAGCGTCCTTGGGAAGCCGCCGAGGGACTGGAGTGGGAAGTGCCGTCGCCTGCGCCGTTTCACACCTTCGAGACCCCACCAAAGCTGGATGCAACAGCAACCCGTGTCATTGGCTGAAACCGGTTTCAAGACTGCTGACATGAGCGACGAACAGAAAAAGGCAAACCTCAAAACCGGGCTGATACTGGCATCGGTCGCCTTGGTGTTTTTGCTCGGTTTTGTGGTCAAAATGGTTCTGTTAGGCAGGTAGCACGGTGCGAAAAGGTCACCATGCGCAGTGAAAACTCCAAAATGCTGGGCAAGCTCGCCATCGTGACGGCGGGCATGTTCGGGTTTGGTTATGCGCTGGTGCCCATCTACAAAGCCATTTGTGAAGTGACCGGAATTAACATTCTGGCACTGGGTGAAAAAAATCTGCCCGGCAAATCAAACAACTACAGCGCCAACACGCAAGTGGATCTGAGCCGGACCATCACGGTCGAATTTGATGCCAATGCCAGAGGGCCGTGGCAGTTCAAGCCTGAGAAAAGCTCGCTTGTCGTTCACCCCGGTGAACTGGCCACGGTGATGTATGAGTTTCAGAATACACAAGACCGCCGGATGTCGGCACAGGCGATCCCAAGCTATGCGCCGCACCAGGCCGCCGCCCATTTCAACAAGCTCGAGTGTTTCTGCTTTGCGCAGTACACGCTGGAGCCCGGCGAGAAGAAGTCGTGGCCGGTAGTGTTTGTGATCGACGGCAAGTTGTCCAAAGACGTGACAACCATCACCCTTTCCTACACGTTTTTCGAGGTCGGGAGCAAGACGCCGCCGGCGCCGACTGCAGATGCCTTGGTAATCAAAGCGGGAAGTGGCGCATGAGCAGCCACCCAGATCGTCCCCAAGACAGTGTGACGCACGGTGCGCCTGGGGGAGCGTCTGAGAGTTTGAATCGGCATGCTGGTCCAGTGGGAAAACCTTCGACCCCATCCTTCTGGCGCAGCGTCAAAATGGTTGGCTGGTCGTTCCTTGGCGTTCGTAAAAACAGCGAGTACCAGCAGGATATGGCCAATGTCAGCCCGATCCATATCGTCGTTGTTGCCATTGGGGGCGTACTGGTATTTGTCGTCAGTTTGATTGCATTTGTGAACTGGGTGGTTGCAAAATGAGCCAGTGCCACTGCAATCGCTGTGGCAAAAGTGTTTGGAAAATTGGATAAATCAGGAATTGACAAGAAGGAAATGACATGAGTTCGGCAACCCACGGCGCAACGCCGTATTATTTTGTACCCAACCCGTCGCGCCACCCGGCGTTTGCGTCGTTCGGTCTGCTATTGACCTTCTACGGTGCTGCCCAATGGATGAATGGCGCTGATTGGGGCAAGTGGGTCATGACGGCAGGGTTGGTCTGGTTTCTGGTTGTGCTTTTTCAGTGGTTCAG
Organism: Rhodoferax sp.; assembly: GCA_031360805.1. Classification (GTDB taxonomy): domain Bacteria; phylum Pseudomonadota; class Gammaproteobacteria; order Burkholderiales; family Burkholderiaceae_C; genus JANYCG01. Next base: position 8,827 of record JANMCB010000459.1, on the reverse strand, counting down.
CCAGGCGGTGGGCGAGAGCCAAGGTGGCCAATATGGGCACAAGGTCGATCTGTCCTACCGGTGGAGCATGAGCTGGTTCATCTTCTCTGAGGTCATGTTCTTCGGTGCGTTCTTCACAGCATTGTGGTGGGCGCGCGCACACTCTGTGCCAGAGCTTGGCAATCTGGAAAATGCCCTGCTTTGGCCAGACTTCAAGGCGGTCTGGCCGAGCCAGGCTGTAGGAGCCACCGCATCACCGGCCGGCATTGTGGAACCCTTCACCACGATGACGCCGTTTTGGCTGCCCACGATCAACACCGCGTTGCTTTTGTCGTCAGGCGTTACCTTGACCATTGCCCACCATGCGCTTCAGCATGGCAATCGCGCTCGAACCATTGCTTTCATGTGGCTGACGGTTTTGCTGGGCGTCATATTTTTGGTGGTCCAGGGTTATGAGTATTACCATGCCTACCATGAGCTGAACCTCAAGCTGACCTCAGGCGTTTACGGATCCACATTCTTCATGCTGACCGGTTTTCACGGGTTTCATGTGTTCATCGGAATGTTGATGCTGCTGTTCATTACATTGCGCCTACAGCGGGGGCATTTCACGGCAGAACGACATTTTGGTTTTGAAGGTGCCGCTTGGTACTGGCATTTTGTGGACGTCGTCTGGTTGGGCCTGTACTTGCTGGTGTATTGGCTGTAGCTGTCGCGGGTGTCAAAAATGAAAGGCACCCGCGCGGTGCCTTTTTCAATGGGTTCGCAATTTGCGCTGGCAGTAGCGCCTATTTTCCGGCGGGTATTCCAGTCGGCTGGATATAGCCCAGGCGCCAGGCAATCAATATGCAGAGGAACAGCAGGATCGAAAACCCGACACGCAATGCAAGTGCGCGAAACATGCTGTTTGATTTGGCTTTGTCGTCAGGACTTCCGCGCATCATGAAAAACAGAGCGCTACCCAGGGCACCGATGATGCCGACAAACGCGATAAAGACGAAATATTTCATGAGTGGAATTATCCGGTGAGTCTGCGATCCAGGTTTTGGCTGATCACGATCGCCACACTGTCGGGCGTCGCCCTGACGCTGTCGCTCAGCTGGTGGCAGCTTTCACGCGCCCATCAAAAAGAGGCCCTGCAGGCCGCGATAGTCGCACAGGGGCAACTGGCGCCAGTCAATAGCCATACCTTTGCAACCGAGCCGAACCCCTCTGCCTTCATACACAGGGTCACCAAACTGCGCGGCGCCTGGGTCGGCGCCAGGACCATCTTTCTGGACAACCGCCAAATGAATGCAAAGCCCGGGTTTTATGTAATAACCCCGCTGCTGATCGAAAATTCGCAGCAGGCGGTCTTGATCCAGCGCGGCTGGGTGGCCCGGAATTTTACGGATCGCGCAAATATACCACCGGTTCCAACCCCAACTGGCGTGGTCGAAATCGAGGGGCGGATTGCCCCACCACCGTCAAAGCTTTACGACCTGGGTGCCGCCGAAACCGGGGTGATCCGGCAAAATCTGGATATGGCTGCATTCCGGGTTGAAACAGGTTTGGCGTTGCTGCCGGTGTCGATTGTGCAAACCGGTGCCGCCAACGACGCCTTGCTGCGGGAGTGGCCAGTTGTGGCCTCAAGTGCCAGTAAAAACTATGGCTATGCGTTTCAATGGGCTGGATTGAGCTTGCTCATCACATTACTTTATGTCTGGTTTCAAATTGGCAAACAATTCTTCTCCAAGCACCCCGCTTGATCTCGCGGGTAGCAGTCTGGTTGCAGACCAGCCGCTGGGCATGACCGTGCACAGCCTGCCCACCCCGGAGCAGGCGCTGGGGTCTGAGGGCGCCCGCACATCGCGTGGCCGGTGGAAAATGTTTGCAGTGATGGTGATTTGCGCCGCACCGGTAATTGCGTCTTACTTCACCTATTACGTTTTGCGCCCGGAAGGGCGTCGCAACTTTGGAGAACTGATTGACCCACAACAGAGTTTGCCTGACTTGGTTGCCGCCCGGCTTGATGGTCAACCAACTAACCTGCGCGCGCTCAAAGGCCAGTGGCTGCTGGTAAGCGCCTCAGGCGCTGCCTGTGATGACGTGTGCAATCACAATCTGTACCTCCAGCGGCAAATGCGGGAGAGCCTGGGTAAAGACAAAGACCGGTTGGACCGGGTATGGCTGATCACCGACGACAAACCCGTCAGCGCAAGCTTGCAGGAGGCCTTAGTGGGAACCACGGTGCTCAGGGTGCCATTGGCGCCTGTGTCGGCCTGGTTGAAACCGGGTGCCGAAAATTCTTTGGGAGATCACCTCTATGTAGTCGACCCAATGGGCAACTGGATGATGCGCTTTCCAGCGCGAATCGACCTTGCCGGCGCAGCCAAGGCCAAGCGGGATCTTGAGCGACTGTTGCGTGCGTCGGCGTCGTGGGACACACCCGGGCGCTAGGCGCTCCTACTTGGCCGCAGCTCAGGGTTCATGACGCCACAACCACTGCTTGATCTCACGCCTTTGGTGCGCCTGCTACTTACAGGTACCGCACTGGCGTTCGCACCACTTATTTATGTGAGCTGGCGCAACCGCCGCTCAACGCCTGTCAAACGCATTCACGCCCTGACACTGCTGACTCTTTTTCTGACTTTCGATCTGGTGATTTTTGGGGCTTTCACCCGCTTGACCGATTCGGGACTGGGCTGCCCAGACTGGCCAGGATGCTATGGCAGCGCCAGCCCCTTTGGGGCGCAGGCTCACATTGCTGAAGCGCAATCGGCGATGCCCACCGGACCTGTCACAACGCAAAAGGCATGGATCGAAATGATCCATCGTTACCTTGCAACGGGCGTGGGGGTGCTTATCACGGTCCTCGCGGTGGCGAGTTGGCGGGTACGGTCTCGCAATGTCTTGCGGCAACATTGGTGGGCAACGGTGACACTGGTCTGGGTTTGCATTCAGGGCGCATTCGGCGCACTGACGGTCACCATGAAACTGTATCCAGCCATTGTCACCCTGCACCTGCTCGGCGCGTTACTGTTGCTCGCATTGTTGACCGTTCAAGTGGTGCATCAGGCAGCGTTGAATGGTGCGACTGAAATCCCAAAAGGTGGCCGTGCAGCCAACCGGGGGGTCGTATTCGGACTGCCCTCAGGAAAGCGTAGGCTGGCTTGGGTGGTCATGAGCGCACTTGCCGTTCAAATTGCACTCGGCGGTTGGGTCAGCACGAACTACGCTGTGCTCGCTTGCAGTGAGTTTCCGATGTGCCAGGGAAGCTGGTGGCCCAACATGAACTTTGAACAGGGTTTTCAAATCTGGCGCAAGCTTGGATTCACGGCTGATGGAAGCATCATTGGCTTTGAAGCTCTTACGTCCATCCATTTTGCGCACCGGACAATGGCTGTTTTGGTCGTCCTGTTAGCCGGTGCATTGGCATTGGCCCTGAACGCCTCTGACGACACCCGCGCTGCATCGCGCTGGATCGCCGCGCTGATTGCCATGCAGTTTCTGACGGGTCTGGGCAATGTCTTGTTTGATTGGCCCCTGCTGGCAGCTTTGCTGCACACCGCAGGTGCCGCTGCCCTGGTCATCGCCGTAACATGGGTGCTCACCGTTGGCCACCTCCAGCCCATTCCCGAACTCGCCAGAACTGGCGCCTAGTTGAACCTTTCAAGATTGAATCCATGAGCGAATCCTCTTCGGAATCCGGCGCATTGCCAGCGCCGCCTGGATGGCGTGCCGTGCTGCGCCAGTTTTATGCATTGACCAAGCCCCGGGTGATCCAACTGATTGTGTTTTGCGCACTGATCGGTATGGTGCTGGCCGTGCCCGGGCTGCCGTCGATTGCCGAAGTCAAACTTGCAATGATCGCCTGCTTTGGAATCTGGCTGGTCTCGGCAGCGGCGGCGGCATTCAATTGCATTGTTGAAAAGGGTATTGACGCCAAAATGAAGCGAACCGCATGGCGCCCAACGGCCCGCGGTGACCTTCAGGACTGGCAAACCCTGCTTTTCTCCGCCGTTTTATGCGGCACAGGGTCGGCCATACTTTACTTATGGGTGAACCCGCTCACCATGTGGCTTACGTTTGCCACTTTCGTCGGCTACGCGGTCATTTACACCGTCATCCTGAAACCCGCTACACCCCAGAATATCGTGATCGGCGGTGCTTCAGGTGCCATGCCGCCGGTACTGGGCTGGGCCGCAATGACAGGTGAGGTCGGACCCGAGGCACTGATACTCTTCTTGATCGTTTTTCTCTGGACACCGCCTCATTTTTGGGCGCTGGCCCTTTACCGGGTTGAAGAGTATCGAAAATCCGGGTTGCCCATGTTGCCTGTCACGCACGGCAGTGAATTTACCCGTCTGCAAATCCTTCTGTACACGTTCATTCTGTTTGCAGCCTGCCTGTTGCCCTACGTCTATGGCATGAGCTCATGGATTTATCTGGTGGTCGCGCTGGGTCTGAGTTTTGGTTTTTGCCTCTATGCGTTCAAGCTCTGGCGCAACTACTCGGACGCACTGGCGCGCAAGACCTTTCGCTTTTCCTTGATCCACTTGAGCTTGCTGTTTGCAGCGCTGCTGGTAGACCATTACCTGCTTTGATGGCGCGCCACGGTTTCACGCATTCGCCCACCAGGACTGACCCATGAACAGACGCAACTTGCTCCAATTTCTGGCGCGCGCAGCAGCGGGCGCGGCACCCACCCTGCTGTTCGCAGCCTGCTCCGAAAACAAGCCATCTTTCGTTTCCATTGACGTCACTGGCGCCGACTATGCAAAAGATTTTGCCCTGACGGACCACAATGGCCAACCGCGCACGCTGAAGGACTTCTCCGGCAAGATTGTCGTGCTGTTTTTTGGATTCACCCACTGTCCCGACGTATGCCCCACCGCCATGGCAGAGCTGGCCGAAGTCAAAAAAATGCTGGGGCCAAATGGTGACCGGTTGCAAGGCCTGTTTGTAACGGTGGATCCGCAGCGGGATACGCCCGAGGTGCTAAAGGCCTACATGGCAAATTTCGATCCCACGTTCCTGGCGTTGTACACCACGCCAGAAAAACTGATCGAGCTCGCGAAGGACTACAAGGTCTACTTCAAAAAGGTTGAAGGCAAGACACCAACCAGTTACACCATGGACCATTCGGCGGGCAGCTTTGTCTATGACACCAGCGGCAAGCTTCGTTTGTACACGCGCTACGGCACAGGCGCCAAACCGCTGGCGCAAGACATCGCCTTGCTGCTCAAGCAATCGGGTTGACCCGCCAACTGGACAGCTTCAGACAACACCCAGAAGCTCTGCAGGCATGGGTTTCCCAAAAAGATAACCCTGGAACGCTGTGCAGCCGTTCTGTAGCAGGAACTGCAACTGGCCTTCGGTTTCCACACCCTCGGCAACCACATCCAGATTGAGCGCCTGCGCCAACGTCAGAATCGAGATCGCAATGGCCGCATCACTCGGGTCGCTCAGCACATCGCGCACAAAGCCCTTGTCAATCTTGAGTTGGTCCAACGGTAACGATTTGAGGTAACTCAGCGACGAGTACCCAGTCCCAAAATCGTCGAGCGAAAAACCAACCCCCAAAGATTTAAGCTCATGCATTTTGGCGACAACGTCGTCAATGTCGACCAACAGCAGACTTTCCGTCAGTTCCAGCTTCAAACGAGCAGGGTTGGCGCCTGTGGACTTCAAAACGCCGCTGACCAGCGCCACAAAGTCGCGCTCGCGAAATTGCTGAGCACTGACGTTCACCGCCAGCGTAAGATGGGCCTTGTTGGTGTCATCGCCCAGAGCCCAACTGGCAAGCTGTTCACAAGCAAGTCGCAGCAGCATAGCCCCCAGCGGCAAAATCAGGCCCGAGGCTTCTGCCAAAGGAATGAATTCAAGGGGCATGACCATGCCACGGTCCGGATGGTTCCAGCGTGCAAGCGCCTCAGCACCTACGATTCTTCGTTGCGCGTCGACCACAGGCTGGTAATGAAGGCACAGTTCGCCGCGCTGGAGTCCCATCCGCAACCCTGCTTCCAGCGCACTGCGCCGTTCCACCGCCGCCTGCATCTCCGGGTCGAAAAAGCGCAACTGGTTGCGCCCGTCTGTCTTGGCCTGGTACATCGCCAAGTCAGCACGCTGGAGAATTGCCTCCATGTCTGTATCGTTCCCGCTGAACAGCGTAATTCCAATACTGGACGTGCACAGGTGGTCATAGTCATTGAGGTGATAGGCCTCGTTCAACGCCATCAGCATTTTCTGACCCACTGTTCTTGCCTGAATGGCCGCAATCGGCGGATTGGGGTTGAGTGCGTTCAATATCACAACAAACTCATCACCGCCCAAGCGCGCGACGGTGTCGATTTCCCGCACAGCGCACTTGAGCCTGTCACCGACCTGGCGCAGCAACAAGTCCCCCACGGTGTGGCCTTTGGTGTCATTAAGGGACTTGAAGCCGTCCAGATCGACAAACAGCAAGGCGCTTCGGTCTTGACGCCGACGACAAACCAATACTGATTCGCCAAGTCGCTCCATGAACAACTGACGATTGGGCAGTTGCGTCAACGAATCGTAGTAAGCCAGTCGGCGAATGGTTTCGTCGGTCGATTTCTGTGCCGTGACGTCGCGCCCGATGCCCCGATAGCCGCTGAACTTTCCGTCTTTATCAAAGATCGGAATGCCGCTAATGGTTACCCAGATTTCGCTGCCGTCAGCGTTTCTGCGATTGATCTCAAAATTGTGAAAGGGCTGGTGTGCTTCCAATACCTTTCGGTGAGCGGCCCAATCCGCTTCAGTCAGGTTGAGCGCTAGAACTTCCCAACGGGTTTGACCAAAGCCGGCATTTGCGGCTGAGGCATGACTCTGCTGATTGCCGACGAAGTCAATGAATCGAAACTCCGTGTCCTGCTCCCAATACCAGTCCGATGAAAGCTCCGTCAGGCTGCGGAAGCGATGTTCGCTTTCCAGAGCCGCGTTGTGCGCAACTCTAAGCGCGTCGTCCAGCGCGCGCCGATGCGTGATGTCGACATGCGTCCCAGCAAAACGGATCGGAGCACCCAGCGCGTCACGCTCAGTGATCTTCCCGCGGCTTTGGACCCAGATCCAATGACCGGCCTTGTGGCGCATTCGAAACTCAACTTCAAACTGGCCATCGGGCGACGAAGCCGCCTGTGATTCCGTGCGGCTATGGACGGTAGCCAGGTCGTCCTCATGGACCAGTGCGTACCAGTTGAATCCGCCTAAATCCAGTTCGCCCGGCTCGTAGCCGATCATGCTGGTCCAGCGTGCACTCACATAAACCATGCCTTCGCCATTGCGCCAGTCCCAAACACCAATGTCGGCGGCCGCCAGGGCCATGGCAACACTTTCAGCGGTGATGTGATGTTGAGGTTGCGCAGACACGGCGTGCAATCGGTCTGAATTTACGAGGTCACCGCAACTCAAGCGACTTTCAATCCGCCCGAATCCCGCGTGACGCGATAACGCCGCCGAGCAAGGTGGTGTCCGCCTTAATGCGATTCGCCAGCCCTTCTGCGGAGGTACCCGCCACTTGCCAGCCTTGAGCGTAAAGCTTTTGCCGCATTTCAGGCGACCTCGCAATCTCGCTGAACAACCCTGACAACCGGCTCAAAACCGGCTTGGGCATCGACGTGGGTGCGGCTGCGGCAGTCCAGATTTCAAGCTGAAAATCCTTGACGCCTGCCTCGGCAAGGCTCTGCAGCTCAGGTACAAGCGGGCTGCGGGTTGATGACGTAACGCCAATCGCTTTGAGCTTGCCTGCGCGGATTTGCGCCATGGCCAGGCCAGGCGGTAGCAGCGACAGGTTGATTTGGCCACCAATCATGTTGGTGATGACCTGCGGATTGCCGGGGAACGGCACGTGAACCGGATCAATCTGCGTCTTCGCCTTGAGGTACTCCATGCCAATGTGCGCCACAGTGCCGTTGCCGGGCGTGCCGTAGTTCCATTGATTGCCGGCCGCGCGCGCCTGTTTGAAGAAGTCCAGCCCGTCCACAAAGCTCGTCTGCGCATTCGTGGCCAAAACCAATGGCGCAGTGCCAATCAAGCTGATCGGCGCCAGGTCTTTGGCTGGGTCAAACGGTGTTTTGGGATTGAGCAGCCTGGCAATTGTCAGGTTGCCATTGATCATGATTCCAATGGTGTGGTTGTCGGTGGATTTGGCCACCAGATCTGCCGCAATATTGCCCCCCGCACCGGGGCGGTTTTCAACCACCACGGGCTGACCCAACGCCTTTGAGAGGGGCTCGGCCAAGGCTCTGGCCACCAGGTCCGGCGACGAGCCGCCGGGGAAACCCACCATTAATTTGACCGCTTTGTTCGGCCAGGGTACGTCATTTGCAGCACCAGCCCGACCGGTTTGGGCTACTGCGCCAAATGAAAGTACGCAGCCAACCAGGGTGGCAGGCATCACGCAGGCTGAGAATGTGCGGGAAATTTGACGCAGTTTCATGAAACGCTTTGCCTAAAATTGGTATCCACAATTGTCACCCAATTGCTGCAATTCACAGGGCCTGCAAACAAGAGAAAAGGCGGAGAAACCCATGGGATTTTGCCGCCTTTGTTTGAACTCTCGCTGAGTGGAAGCAGCGAGGTCGTGAGCCGCCAGCCAGGCGCTGGCAAGTGATGCTGGCCTTTGATTTACGCAAATTCAGCCAGCGTCTTTTTCATCTTCTTCATGGCGGCCACCTCAATCTGACGGATGCGCTCGGCACTCACACCGTATTCAGACGCCAACTCGTGCAAGGTCATGCCACCCGTGCTGTCGTCATTGACCTTGAGCCAGCGCTCTTGAACAATGCGCCGGCTGCGTTCGTCCAGCGCATCAAGCGCGGTGGCAATGCCGTCACTGGCCAGCACG
>JANMCB010000448.1:0-10729 GCA_031360805.1 Rhodoferax sp. | reverse complement strand
CCCGGGCCTGGCGCGAGCACCAGCAAGCCGTCTTGTTCAAAAACTGCCGAGTTTTGCGGCGCCTGCTGGGTGTCAAAACGGAGGATGGAGGCGCGGTAGGCTTTCATGGTTAAAAGCTTACCTGATCTAATCCGCTCCTCGATTATTTCGAAATCTTTCCCTGCACGCCTTCCACCAGCCAGTTCATGCCCAGGATTGCCTCGTCACCCAGCGCCGCCCCCTTGGCGATGACGATGTTGCCCTCGTTGTCTTTGACCGCCAGCTTCGATGCCGCAAAAGGTTTGAGGCGGCCCGCGCCAATCTCTTTTTGCCGCGCCAACACTTCCTGCTGCACGGCTTGGGGGACTTTGGGACCAAACGAATCGACCTTGACCATACCCTCTTTGACGCCGCCCCAGACGCTGCCAGGCTTCCATGTGCCATCAAGTACCGCCCTGGCGCGCGCTGTGTAATACGCGCCCCACTCGTGGGTGACGGCGACGATTTGCGCGTCCGGCGCCACCTTGCGCATGTCCGAGTGGTAGGCCACCGCCATCTTGCCGCGCTCCTGCGCCGCCGCCATCACCGCGTTGGAGCCGGTGTGAAATGCGATGACGTCGACGTTCTGGTTGAACAGCGTTATCGAGGCATCCCGCTCGCGTATCGGGTCAAACCAGGCGTTGAGCCAGACCACTTTGACTACAGCTTTGGGGTTGACCGAACGCATCCCCAGCGTGAAGGCGTTGATACCTTGCAGCACTTCAGGGATGGGGAAACCCGCCACATAACCGGCCAGATTGCTCTTCGTCACGCGCCCGGCCGCAATGCCGGCCAAATAGCGGCCCTCGTAGTAGCGAGCATTGGCCGTCGCTACATTGGGTGCGCTTTTGTAACCTGTGATCGATTCAAACTTCACGTCCGGAAAGTCTTTGGCGACCCTGAGCGTGGGCTCCATGTAACCAAAGCTTGGCGTGAAGATGAGTTTGTGGCCCTGTTGCGCCAGGTCGCGGATCACGCGTTCCGAATCCGCGCCTTCGGCCACGTTTTCCACGTAGCTGGTTTTGACTTGCGAGCCCAGTGCGGCGTCAACCGCCTTGCGGCCCTCGTCGTGCTGGCGCACCCAACCGGCATCGGTCAGGGGGGCGACGTAGACAAAGCCGATCTTGAGCGGCTCTTTGCCGGGTGCTGCCTTTGGGCTGGATTGGGAAAAAGCGGTGGTTGACGCGCTTGAGAAACAACAGGCGGCCACGAGCATGGCTGCGAGGTTTTTGTACATGGTAGTCCTCTACATGGCTCCGGGGTGTGAAAAACAAAGCCTGCGGAGCAGCAGGCTTTGCGGTGACGGTCAAACCCGATTTTAACCGTTGATCAAAGTCCGGTTCGGTTTTCCAGGTCGGTGACGGTTTAAAACATTTCAAACGCGCCGGTCAGTTGATCCCGATATTTGCGCTTCAGTGAAGCATCAACAAAACTGGCTTCAAAGCTGTTGTGTGCCAGCTGATACGCGTGTTGCGCCGTCAGCCCCAGCGCCGCAAAGGTTTGGGTGAAGTTCTCGTTGATGTAGCCGCCAAAATAGGCCGGGTCGTCCGAGTTGATGGTGGCGACGATGCCCGCGTCGAGCATCTGGCCAATGTTGTGCTGTTTCAAGTCCTGGAAAACGCGCAGCTTCAGGTTGGACAAGGGGCACACCGTGAGCGGAATTCTGTCGCTCACCAGGCGTTGCATCAAGTTCGCGTCTTTGATGGCCTGCACGCCATGGTCGATGCGCTCCACCTTGAGGACATCCAGCGCACTCCAGATATAGGCCGGTGGCCCTTCCTCACCCGCGTGGGCGACCAGCCTGAAGCCCAGTTCGCGGCAGCGCGCAAACACCCGGGCGAACTTCTCGGGCGGATGCCCCAACTCGCTGGAAGCCAGACCAATGCCAACAATCTTGTCGCGAAACGGCAGGGCTTGCTCAAGGCATTCAAACGCTTCCCTTTCGCTCAGGTGGCGGAGAAAACACAGGATCAGCGAGGCATTGATGCCAAATTGCCGTTGCGCATCAACACAGGCGCGGTGCAATCCCAGGATGACGGTGTCAGCACTCAAACCATGGCCGGTGTGGGTTTGCGTGTCAAAAAAGATCTCGGCGTGAACCACGTTGTCCTGGGCGGCACGCTTCAAATACGCATGCGCCATGTCGTAGAAGTCCTGCTCGGTCTTCAGGACCAGGGTTCCGGTGTGGTAAATGTCCAGAAAACTTTGCAGGTTGTCAAACACATAGGCGCGGCGCAGCGATTCGACATCCGGGTAAGCCAAAGGCACGCCGTTGCGTTGGGCCAGGGCGAAGATCAACTCAGGCTCCAGCGAGCCTTCGATATGCATGTGCAGCTCGGCTTTGGGCATGGCACACAGCAGCGCGGGCAAGCGATCAAAAGGCACCTCTTTGACTCGCGTTTTCGGCTGGCTCATCAACAAACTCCCATCTCAATTCCAAGCTGTTTCAAATGCCGCCGGTAAGCGGATGAGGCTTTGTCGGCAGTCGTGTGCAATTCGGCGCGCAAGTCCAGCGGCAAGCGCTTGGGCATTTGCGATTCAAGCACCGGTTTGTCCTGCATGAAGATAGTGTGCTGGAACTCGCGCAACTTGTCATCACTCGATGCAAAGTCGGCCACAGCCAGGCGAAACCAGACGCGGCTGGCTTCAGCCGAGATAGGGCAGATGAAAAGCGCAATGGATTCGCGGTAGTCAACTGCAGCAGCGCTGCCGGCCAGGCTTTGCGGATCGGGCAACTTGGTCAAAACCGCGCTGTAGGGCGCTGTGACTTCATAGGTGTATTCCACTTGCGCCGGTGCCATGGAATGCACGCTGGACTGCGGTTGCCAGGCGCGGCATTGGGTGGCGCGCAAACCGGTGGCTGTCGTTTCAACCCGGTAATCGTCAATGGCAGTCGCTTCCCTGGTGCCGAGCCAGCCCGTGTGGACAAAACCGAAATGCGCCATGTCCAGAAAATTCTCAATGATGCGGGGCGCGCTGGTGGCAACATCATAGGGGCCGCAATTGAGTTTGCGCAGGTGCACGTCCTGCTCGGCGCTGAAGGCGGGAATTTCAACGCGGTTTTCAATTTCATCGGCATCCAAATTGCCGCCAGCAATCCTCACCCAGATCAGGCCATACCTTTCGGCGGCCTGAAACGCTTTGGCGCAGTGACTGGGCGGCGGCTGATACGTCGGCAGCGCGGGGACTTTGATGCATTGACCGGAAGGCCCAAACTGCCAGCCGTGGTACGGGCACTCAAGGCGGTTATTGTGAATGCGACCCATTGACAACTTCGCGCCCCGGTGCGGGCATTGGTCGGCCCAGGCATGAACTTGACCCGAGGCGTCACGCCATAACACCAGAGCGCGGTCCAGCAAGGTCGCAGCCAAGGGTTGCTCCCCCAGCTTGTCAACTTGCGAAACAGGATGCCAATGGGCTTCTTCGATCATGGCCAATGGTACAAAACAAAAAGCTGCCCGAAAGCAGCTTTTTTTTGACCTGCAAAATGCAGATGGTTGGGTTACTTTTTATCGCCGCCGGGAACTTTGCCTTCAACGCCTTTGACGTAGACGTTCAAGCCGCTCAGGTACTTGTCGTCCGCTGCAGCGTCCTTGGCCACCATGGGCTTGCCGGTGTTGTCGGTAATTGGGCCTTTCCAGATCACAAAACTGCCATCGACCAGGCCCTTTTTGACCTCTTCCACTTTGGCCTTGGTGTCTGCAGGCACATCTTCGGCGATGGAGACGATGTCAATGGCGCCCTCCTTCACGCCGTACCAGACGCCGCCTCCACCCTTCCAGGAGCCATCCAGGGCTTCTTTGGTGGCCTTGATGTAATACGGACCCCAGTTGATGATGGCCGATGCCAAATGGGCTTTGGGGCCGTAGGCGGTCATGTCGGAGTCCCAGCCGAAAGCGCGCTTGCCTTTGGCTTCAGCGGTCTTGAGAACAGCCGGTGAATCGGTGTTCTGGAACAGAACGTCGGCACCACCGTTGATCAAGGCGGTGGCCGCTTCAGTTTCCTTTGGCGGGTCGAACCAGCCATTGACCCAAACCACTTTGGTCTTCACTTTGGGGTTCGTCGATTGCGCGCCCAACGTGAAAGCGTTGATGTTGCGGATCACCTCGGGGATTGGGATGGACGCGACGATGCCCAGCGTATTGCTCTTGGTCATCTTGCCGGCGATGATGCCGGCCATGTACGCACCTTCATAGGTGCGGCTGTCATAGGTGCGCATGTTGTCGGCCTGTTTGTAGCCGGTGGCGTGCTCAAACTTCACGTCCTTGAAATCGGGTGCCACTTTGAGCATCGGCTCCATGTAGCCAAAGGTGGTGCCAAAGATCAGCTTGTTGCCCTGGCTGGCCATGTCGCGTAAAACCCGCTCGGCATCGGCCGATTCCGGCACATTCTCAACAAAAGAGGTTTTGACCTTGTCGCCGAACTCCTTCTCAATCGCCTTGCGGGCGTTGTCGTGCGCAAAGGTCCAGCCACCGTCGCCCACAGGGCCGACGTAAGCAAAGGCAATTTTGAGTGGTTCAGGCTTGGGTGGCGGTGGCGGCGTTGCAGGGGCGGCCGCAACAGGCGCGGGCGCAGGTGCCGGTTTGGGTTCTTCCTTCTTGCCGCAACCCACCAGTGCGGCACTTGCCACGGCGGTGAGCGCTGCGAACCTGAGAAGGGAGCGTTTTTGCAGATCAGTCATCTAGTTTCCTTATGTTTTAGATGGAGAGTTAAACAGAGTGCGGTGCCAACAGCCTTCAATTATCCACGGGAGTTCAGGAGCCCGGATAGAAGGGTTTACCAATACTTGCCGGCATGTTGATTTTGATCCATTGCGGGTTGCGCGATATCAGCGCCAGCACCAAAATGGTGGCCAAATACGGCAACATGGTCAAGAACTGGCTGGGCACATCGACCCCGATGCCCTGTAAATGGAACTGCAGCATGGTGACACCTCCGAACAGGTAAGCACCAAGCAAAACCCGTGCCGGGCGCCAGGTGGCGAAGGTCGTCAAGGCCAGCGCAATCCAGCCTTTGCCCGCCACCATGCCTTCGACCCACAAGGGCGTGTAGATGATGGAGATGTAAGCACCCGCCAACCCGCACAAGGCGCCGCCCACCACCACGGCCAGCAAACGGATGCGGCGCACCGGGTAGCCCAACGCGTGGGCAGATTCAGGGCTTTCGCCCACGCTGCGCAGCACCAGGCCGTTGCGCGTACGGTATAAAAACCAGATCAGGCCGACGGTCAAGATCGCCGTGAAATAGACCAGGGGATGGTGGCGAAACAAGGCTGGGCCAACCAAGGGAATGTCGGTCAGGACCGGGATTTCAAAACCGGCGCGCTCCGGAATTTTGGCCTGCACATACGCGGTGCCCACAAAGGCCGAAAAACCAGTCCCGAACAGGGTGAGCGCCAAACCGGTGGCGTATTGGTTGGTGTTGAGCCAGATCACCAACAGGCCAAAAATCAGCGCCAGCGCGGCACCCGCTGCGATGCCGGCTGCGAAGCCAATCCAGTCATTGCCGGTGTGAACCACGGCCGCAAACCCGGCAATTGCGGCGCACAGCATCATGCCCTCAGCCCCCAAGTTGACAATGCCGACTTTTTCATTGATCAACAACCCCAAAGATGCCAGCGCCAGCACTGTGCCTGCATTCAGCGTGGCCGCAACCAGCAATGAATAGGATTCCATTACACGGCCTTCCTGAACACGGGTTTGTAATTGATCAAGGTGTCACAGGCCAACAGGCTGAACAGCAACAAGCCCTGGAACACGCCGGTGAGAGATTTGGTCAGCCCCAGGCGCGATTGCGCCATCTCGCCGCCAATGTAAAACATGCTCATCAAAAGCGCCGAGAACACCATGCCCACAGGGTGCAAACGACCCACAAACGCCACGATGATGGCGGCAAAACCATAGCCCGCAGGCACATAGATGGTGAGTTGTCCAATCGGCCCGGCCACTTCCAATGCACCGGCCAGCCCGGCTGCGCCACCGGAGATCAGCAGAGCCGTCCACAGTGCCTTGCGGGAAGAAAACCCCGCGTAACGTGCTGCAGCCGGGGCCAGCCCGCCGACCTGTTGCGCAAAACCGGCCCGTGTGCGAAACAGGAAGACCCAGGCCATCACCACCCCCAGCACTGCCAACAGGGCACCAATGCTGACCCGCGAACCTCTGAACAGGCGCGGAATTCGGGTCGCCGCCTCGAAGGTCTGGGTTTGTGGAAAGTTGAAACCTTTTGGATCCTTCCAAGGCCCGCCCACCATGTAGCTCAGGATTTGCACCGCGACGTACACCAGCATCAAGCTGACCAGAATTTCATTGGCGTTGAATTTGTCGCGCAGCAAGGCGGTTATGGCCGCCCACAACATGCCGCCCACCACGCCTGCCAGAATAACCGGCAGAACAATCCAGGTGCCGGTGGTTTTGTCGGCCATCAGCGCCACGCCCCCGGCAAATATGGCGCCCATGATGTACTGGCCCTCGGCACCGATGTTCCAGACGTTGGACCGGAAACACACCGCCAGCCCCAAGGCGATGATGAGCAAGGGCGTGGCTTTGACCAGCAACTCGCCCAGCGCGTAACCGCTCTTGATGGGCAGCCAGAAAAACATCTCCAGGCCATTGAGCGGGTCTTTGCCCAAAGCAATGAACAGCAGGACACCGATCACCACCGTGATCAGCAAAGCCAACAGCGGTGATCCATAGCTCCAGAAGCTCGACGGTTGCGGCCGGGCCTCGAGCCTAAGCATGGGCGGCCTCCTTCTTCCCCGCTGAATCCCACAAGCCGCTCATCCACTCACCAATCTTTTCAACAGTTGCGTCTGCCACCGGTACCGAGGGGCTGAGGCGCCCACGCGCAATCACATGCAGGCGGTCACTCACCTCAAACAATTCATCAAGCTCTTCGCTGACCACCAACACCGCGCAACCGGCATCGCGCAGCGCCAGAATCGCGCCCCGAATCTGCGCTGACGCGCCCACATCCACGCCCCAAGTGGGCTGGGAGACGATCAGCAGCGTTGGTTTCGCATCAATCTCGCGCCCGACGATGAATTTCTGCAAATTCCCGCCCGAAAGCGAGCGCGCGGCGGAGCCGGGGCCACCCGCTTTCACGTTGAAACGCTGGATGATTTGCAGCGCCTGTGCTTCGAGCTTCTTGACATGGATCCAGCCACCGGCGAAACCCGGCCTGGACACCGCTTCCGAGCGCGTCAGCAACAGGTTGTGGGCCAGCGATAGCGTTGGCACGGCTCCGCGCCCCAGCCGCTCTTCCGGCACAAAGTGCAGGCCCAGCTTGCGCCGTTCATTGGGGTTCATACTTGATACATCGGCCCCCGCCACCGTGATCGAACCTGCGGGGGATCGCACGTCTTCACCCGACAGGGCGTACAACAGTTCCCGTTGCCCGTTGCCAGAGACGCCGGCTATGCCCACCACCTCGCCGGCGCGCACATTCATCTGAATGGCGTCCAGGTCCACACCAAACTGGTCTTCGCGTGCCAGGCTGAGGTTCTGCACCGCCAACACCGCCGCGCCAGCCTTCAGGGCACGGTGCACCAGTTGTGGCGGCTCGGCGCCAATCATCAAGCGGGAGAGCGACGCGTTGGACTCCTCTGCAGGATTGCACACCCCGGTGACTTTGCCACCGCGCAACACGGTGCAGGCGTTGCACAACTCACGGATTTCATGCAGTTTGTGGCTGATGTACAAAATGCTGCAGCCTTGGCTGGCCAACTTTTTGAGCACCACGAACAGCTTCTCAACCGCTTGCGGCGTAAGCACTGACGTTGGCTCATCCAGAATCAACAGTTGCGGGTTGGTCAGCAAGGCGCGGATGATTTCCACGCGCTGCATTTCACCCACGCTCAAGGTATGCACCGGGCGGGCCGGGTCGGTGTCCAGCCCGTACTCGGCAGCCTTGGCGGCTATCGAATCCGTGACCTGGCCCAGAGTCAAGGACTTGTCCAGGCCCAGCCAGACGTTTTCGGCTACGGTAATGGTGTCAAACAGGCTGAAATGCTGAAACACCATGCTGATGCCCAAGGCCCGCGCCTCTTGGGGATTGCGGATATGGACGGATTTTCCGTTGAAGCTGACCGTGCCCGCGTCCTGCTTGACCGAACCGTAGATGATCTTCATCAAGGTCGATTTTCCAGCGCCGTTTTCGCCCAGTACCGCGTGGGTTTCTCCTGGCATGACGGTCAGGGACACGTCACTGTTGGCGACCACGGCCGGGTACCGCTTGGTAATGCCCACCAGCTGGAGCCGGGGCACGGTTTCATTGCCTGTCAAAATGGCCATAGAGGATTAGGATGAAGCGCCAGTGCAATTACTGAAACATGACAAATAAACCAATTCACTTTATCAGACGCGGCGAACTGGTAACGCTCCACGACGTGCCGCCGACCCGCACCTTGCTCCAGGTCCTGCGCGAAGATTTGAATTGCGTGGGCACCAAAGAGGGTTGCAACGAAGGCGACTGCGGTGCTTGCACCGTGGTGCTGGGCGACAACATCGACGGGCAAATCAAATACAGCGCGGTGAATAGCTGCATCCGCTTTGCCCACTCCATTGACGGGATGGCTTTGTGGACGGTTGAAGACCTGACGCAAACCGACGGCAGCCTGCACCCGGCGCAGCAGGCCATGGTGGAATGTTTTGGCTCCCAATGCGGATTCTGCACGCCGGGCTTTGTGATGAGCCTGTTCGCCACTTACCAAAACCGAGTCTGCAAAGGCCAGGCCGTAACGCGTGAGATGGCGCAGGAAGACTTGTCTGGCAACCTGTGCCGTTGCACCGGCTACCGGCCCATTCTGGACGCCGCGCAGGGCATGGCGGCGCTGGCACCGGTGTGGCAGGATGAAAAAAAGCTGCTGCCAAGTCTGAAGCGCGCCAAGCAACTTTCAGCAAGCCAGAAGGTCCATTCGGATTACATGATGCCGACCACCTTGGCCGAACTGCTGGCTGCGCGTGCAAGCCACCCGCAAGCGCAGATCGTGGCCGGTTGCACCGACGTCGGACTGTGGGTCAACAAACTTCACATGGCATTCGGCGAGATTATTGACGTGTCGCAAGTTGCCGAGTTGCGCCAGATCGAGGTTTACCCGAATCACGTCGCCATCGGTGCGGCTGCCTCTCTAACCAATGCCTTTGCGGCGCTGGTGGCAGACCGCCCGCAGCTCAAAACCTTTGCCTACCGTTTTGCGGGCCTGCCGGTTCGCAATTCAGGCACCGTGGGCGGCAATGTCGCCAATGGATCGCCGATTGGCGACTCCATGCCCTTGTTGATTGCGCTACGGGCCAACCTGGTGTTGATGAGTCTGCGGCGCGGCAAGGTAAGCCACCGCGAAATGGCGCTGGAAGATTTTTACACCGGGTACCGCAAGAACGTTTTGGCGGCGGATGAGGTGCTGGCCTGGATCAAGGTGCCCAAGCCGCAAATCACCGAACTCTTGAGGGCCTACAAAATATCCAAGCGCTTTGAAGACGACATTTCAGCGGTGTGCCTGGCGATCAATTTGCAAATTGAAGATGGCGTGGTGGCAATTGCCTCGATCGGCGCGGGCGGCGTTGCGGCCACGCCGGTGCGGGCTGTGAAAACCGAAGCGGCACTCGCGGGTCAGACATGGACACAAGCAAGCATTCACAACGCGATGGCAACTCTGCGCGCCGAGTTTTCACCCATCTCCGACATGCGGGCATCGGCCGGTTATCGGACTGAAGTGTTGGGCAATCTGCTCCAGCGTTTTTGGCTCGAAAGTCAGGGTGAGAAAAACATCAACTTGGAACACTTTGATGTCGCAGGCATAGCAGATGTTGAAAACCTGGCAAAGGCTGGGGCGGTTCCATGAGCGCCTCTGGCACCTCCAAAATCCACGAAAGCGCCGCCGCTCAGGTCGCAGGCGCGGCCACCTATATTGATGACATTGCAGAAGTCAGGGGCACACTGCACGCTGCACCCATCCTGTCCAACGTGGCACACGGCAAACTGCTGGGTGTAGACACCAGCGCCGCATTGTTGATGCCCGGTGTGCGCGGCGTGGTGATGGCCGGCGACATTCCGGGCGGGGCGATGCTGGCGTCTTTCATTGGGGATGAACCCATCTTCGCCATCGACACGGTTCAGCACATTGGCCAGGTGATTGGCCTGGTCGTAGCGGATACCGTGATGCAGGCCCGCCACGCCGCGCGAAAAGTCAAACTCCATATCGAAGCCTTGCCAGCGGTGCTTTCCATCAAGGGCGCGCTGAAGCAGCAAAGCTATGTGTTGCCACCTGTTTTTGTCAATCGCGGTGATGCGGGCGCTGCCCTGGCGCGGGCCCCGCACACCCTCTCGGGCAACCTTGAAGTTGGTGGGCAGGAGCACTTTTATCTGGAAGGCCAAGTCGCCTACGCGATTCCGCACGAGCAGAACCAGTGGCTGATTCACTCCAGCACACAACACCCTGGTGAGGTGCAGCACTGGGTTGCGCATGCCTTGGCGCTGGACAACCATGCCGTCAAAGTGGAATGCCGCCGCATGGGCGGCGGTTTTGGCGGCAAGGAAACCCAGGCTGGCCACCTGGCCGTTTGGGCGGCCCTTGCGTCCCACCAATTCAAGCGGCCTGTCAAGCTGCGCCTGGACCGAGACGATGACTTCATCATCACCGGCAAACGCCATCCGTTTGAATACGACTACACGGCAGGCTTCGATGACAGCGGACGCTTGTGCGGCCTGAAACTCA
>JANMCB010000428.1:0-14808 GCA_031360805.1 Rhodoferax sp. | reverse complement strand
GAATTTGTTTGATGTCATCTTCAACCAGCGTTGAAATTCCACAACAGCAAAACCAAAACTGATTGAATAGCCTCCTTCAAAACATGGTGGATCATCCAATATCGTCCAGCTACATCCAGAAAATTCTGGCAATATTCTGGCAATGAGTTACACTATCAAAATTAAAAAGCCTCTGATAATTATTTAACTCATTGATTTATAAGGAATAAAATCGGATTCAAAATCTTAGGTCTCAATTAGTTTTTGGATTATGAGTCCTCTGCTCTAACCAGCTGAGCTAACGCCCCCTCAGGGCTCTTTTGAAGCCCTCACCAGAGCCGGATTGTAAGCGGCGCTCCATCGGCCACGGCTTGCCCTTGCCGGGCTATTTATGATGGCTCAGCGCGTTGCTGACCAGCTTTGAGGTGATGTCGACAATCTGGATCATGCGGTCGTACGCCATGCGAGTCGGACCGATCACGCCCAGCGTGCCGACGATCTGGCCATCAACCTCGTAGGGGGCGCTGACGATGGACAGGTCTTCAAACGGCACCACCTGGCTTTCACCACCGATGAAAATACGCACGCCTTCGGCCTGGCCGGCAATGTCCAGAAGGCGCATTAACTGGGCTTTTTGCTCGAACAAATCGAACGCGCGGCGCAGATGGCCCATGTCGCTGGCGAAATCCGTCACGGCCAGCAGATTGCGTTCGCCCGCGATCACCACCTCGTCCTTGGTGTCGGAAATGGCTTCTGAGCTGACGCTCACGGCGGCCTGCATCAGCGACGCGATTTCCGAGCGCAGCGATTCAACCTCGTTTTGCAGCCGCTCGCGCACCTGCTCCAGCGCCAGCCCGACGTAGTGCGTGTTGAGGTAATTGGCGGCTTCGACCAGGTTGGCCTGTGTGTAATCGACCTCGGTGAAGATGACGCGGTTTTGCACATCGCCCTCGGGCGAGACGATGATGACCAGCAGGCGACGCTCCGACAGCCGCAGAAACTCGATGTGCCTGAAGACCGACGTGCGACGTGGCGCGATCACCACACCGACAAACTGCGACAGGCTGGACAGCAAGTTGGCCGCGTTCGAGATCACTTTTTGCGGCTGGTCCGGCGCCAGGCTGTGGGCGGCAAACTGGCCGCGCTGCACCGTGAGCATGGTGTCTACAAACAGGCGGTAACCGCGCGCCGTGGGAATTCGCCCGGCAGATGTGTGCGGGCTGACGATCAGGCCGAGTTCTTCCAGGTCTGACATTACGTTGCGGATGGTGGCGGGCGACAGCTCAATGCCCGTCGCCCGCGAAAGCGTGCGTGAACCGACCGGCTGACCGTCAGCAATATAGCGTTCAACCAGCGCTTTCAACAACAACTTGGCACGATCATCCAGCATCGCTTCATTTTAGTGATGTAATTTGCAAATGAAATCGATATTCCGCCATGTCGCGCTGATCGGCAAATACCAGACGGTCGCCTCAGGCGCGTCAGGTGCGGGTTCGCGCAGTGCGCTGGAGGATGTTGCCCATTTTTTGCACGACAACGGCTGTGAGGTCGCGTTTGAGGCTGATACGGCCAGAAACACCGGCATTGTGGGTTATCGGGTGCTGGACGTGGCCGCCATTGGCGCGCAGTGCGACCTGGGTCTGGTGGTCGGCGGCGATGGCACCATGCTCGGTATTGGCCGTCAACTGGCGCGTTATGGTGTGCCGCTGATTGGCATCAACCAGGGCCGCCTGGGCTTTGTCACCGATATTCCATATGAGGGGTACCAGGCAACGCTCGGCCCCATGCTGGCAGGTGCGTTTGAAGAAGACCACCGCAGCCTGATGCAGGCGAAGGTCATGCGCGATGGCCGTTGTGTGTTTGACGCGCTGGCCATGAACGATGTGGTGGTGAACCGGGGCGCCACCTCGGGCATGGTCGAACTGCGGGTTGAGGTGGACGGCCATTTTGTCGCCAACCAGCGCGCTGACGGGCTGATTATTGCGACGCCCACCGGGTCCAGTGCGTACGCGCTGTCGGCTGGCGGGCCGTTGCTGCACCCGTCAATTCCGGGCTGGGTGATGGTGCCAATTGCGCCACACACGCTGTCAAACCGGCCGGTCGTGATCGCCAACGTTTCGGAAATTGCGATTGAGGTCGTGGCCGGGCGCGATGCCAGCGCCAACTTTGACATGCAGTCGATGGCGTCGCTGTTGCATGGTGACCGCATCATCGTCACCCGTTCGGCCCACCACGTGCGCTTTTTGCATCCCAAGGGCTGGACGTACTTTGATACGCTGCGCCAGAAGATGCACTGGAATGAAGGGGTTGCCTGAGCATGTCACTCAAACGCATCGTGTTGCGGGATTTTGTCATTGTGAGCGAGCTAGAGCTTGACCTCGCGTCCGGCTTTACGGTGCTGACCGGTGAGACGGGCGCAGGCAAGTCAATACTGATTGACGCCGTGCAATTGGTGACCGGCGCGCGGGCTGACCCGGGCGTGATTCGCGAAGGGGCAACGCGCACTGATGTGACGGCCGAGTTTGAATCAACCCCCATCGTCGCAGACTGGTTGGGCAGTGCCGGGTTCGATGGCAGCGATTCGCTCCTGCTTCGGCGCACGGTCGACCTGCAAGGCAAGAGCCGCGCCTGGATCAACGGCAGCCCGGCGACTTCAACCCAGTTGCGTGAAATGGGTGAGCAGTTGCTGGACATTCACGGCCAGCACGCATGGCAAAGCCTGACTCGCCCTGACGCCGTGCGTGGCCTGCTGGACGCCTACGCGAAGGTGAGTACGGCAGCGCTCGCCGACCGCTGGCAACAGTGGCGCGCCGCCCAATCGACGCTGGCAGAGGCCAGGGCGGCGAAGGAATCTCTGCAACGCGATCACGAGCGGCTTGCCTGGCAAATCGGCGAGGTTGACAAACTCTCGCCCAAAGCCGGTGAATGGGCGGAGCTGAACCTTGAGCACAGCCGTTTGTCCAATGCGCAAGGCCTCATGGATGGCGCCCAGAGCGCGGTTCAGGCGCTGGATGGGGAAGAATCCGGTGTTTTATCAGAACTTAACAAGGCGATGCAGGGCCTCCTGAATCAGGCTGACATCGAGCCGGTTTTTCAAGACCTGAGTGAGGTATTGGCTTCCAGTGTGGCGCAGGTGGAAGACGCCGTGCACACCCTGCGCGCTTACCTGCGCAAGACCGAGCTGGACCCGGACCGGCTCAACGAACTGGATACCCGCATGGCGCTGTGGATGTCGCTTGGCCGCCGCTACAAACGCGCGCCGGCAGACTTGGCGGAACTGTTAAGCGGATGGCGCGAAGAATTGGCCCGGCTGGAGGCCAGCGCCGACACGGACGCTCTGGAAGCTGCACAGGTCAAGTCCCAAGCTGCATTTTTGGCAGAAGCCAAAACCATCTCCAAAGCACGCATCAAGGCAGCGCCGCAGCTTGCCAAAGCGATCACTCAGGCGATGCAAGGGTTGGGCATGCAAGGCGGCGTGTTCGAAGTGGCTATCGCGCCGCTGGCCCAGCCTCAAGCCTTTGGCCTGGAGGAAGTCACTTTTCTAGTGGCCGGCCACGCCGGCAGCACACCGCGGCCGGTGAACAAGGTTGCTTCGGGCGGCGAGCTGTCTCGCATGGCGCTGGCTATCGCCGTGACGACCAGCCAGCTTGGCACGGCACAGACACTGATATTTGACGAGGTCGATGCCGGTGTCGGCGGTGCGGTGGCCGAAACGGTAGGGCGCTTGATGAAGCAGCTCGGGCACGACCGCCAGGTGCTGGCCGTCACGCATTTGCCGCAGGTGGCCGCTTGTGCAGACCACCACCTGGTGGTTGCAAAGCAGCTCAAGGAAGGTACGACCCTGAGCACCGTCACAGGTGTACAAGGCGAAAAACGCGTGGCCGAGGTGGCGCGAATGCTCGGCGGTGAGCGCCTGTCGGGTACAACGCTGGCACATGCCAAAGAGATGCTGGAGCCCCGGAACTAGATGACTGAAAACAAACCCAAACTTGCACCCATGGAAATTGTCCTCATCACCGGAATGTCTGGGTCCGGGAAATCTGTTGCACTGCACGCGCTGGAGGATGCCGGTTACTACTGCGTTGACAACCTGCCGCCCGAACTCCTGGTCCAGTTTGTCATGCTGGAGCAGGAGCAGCATGCAACCCGGGTGGCTATTGCCATGGACGTTCGCAGCGCCACGTCCCTGCCCATCGTGCCGGAGCAGCTCAAGACGTTGCGAAAAAGTGGCGTCGTCGTCAAGCCCCTGTTTCTGGATTCCACGACCGGTACGCTGGTTCGGCGGTATTCGGAGTCACGGCGCAAGCATCCTTTGTCCCAGCCAGACACCGGCTCAGGTGAAGCCACGGTACGCACGCGGCGCGCGCTGGTCGATGCCATCGAGCATGAACGCGAGTTGCTGGCAGATCTTCGCGAAGAATCCCACGTCATCGACACCAGCATCATCCGGCCGTCGCAGCTTCAAGGCTATGTGAAGGCATTGATCTCGGCCCCGGCGGGTCAACTGACGCTGGCCTTTGAGTCTTTTGCTTACAAGCGCGGTGTACCGACCGACGCCGACTTCGTCTTTGACGTGCGCATGCTGCCCAACCCGCATTACGACCCCGACTTGCGCGGCTTGAACGGGACTGATCATGCCGTCGCCGAGTTCCTCAAGCAGCAGGAACCAGTGGGTGAGATGCTTCGGCAAATTGACGCGTTTTTGAGCTATTGGCTCGAATCTCTGGCGCGGGACCACCGCAGTTATGTCACGGTCGCCATCGGTTGCACCGGGGGCCAGCACCGCTCCGTTTACCTGGTTGAACAGTTGGCTGAAAGCTTCGCAGCCAAGTGGGTAACGCTAAAGCGCCACCGCGAGCTGGATGCATTGCCGGGTCAGTTTTCAGTCACGTCAACTGGCTGGTTAACCCAGTAAAAGCAGTTTTCTGATGGGTGCGGGCAGCCCCAATTCAGAAGCTTCCGGCAGACTGAACCAGCGGCCTTCAACGCCGTTCAGTGCCTTGACCGGCGCAGTCAGCCGAACAGGGTGAAGATGCAGGTCTTTGTGCGTCAGCACGTGGGTGAATACCGGTGCGTCGTGAAGGTCCTGTTGGTGATGCCGCGCGACGCATTGCGCCAGAGCCTCGCGGCTGTCAAACAGGGCAAAGCAATAGAGTCCGGCCCAAACGCCCGGTGTGGGTCGCTGGCTCAACAGCACTTTGCCGCTTGTCGACTGTGCCCAAAGCAGCCACAACGACTTGGCAGTGCGCTTGAGCTTGCGCGTTTTCACCGGGTAATTTTCAGGCACACCTGATTGCCTGGCCAGGCAAATATCGTTGAGGGGGCACACCTCGCAGGCTGGTTTTTTTGCGACGCAAACGGTGGCGCCCAAGTCCATCATTCCCTGGGTGTACCGGGGCATGGTCTGCTGCAGATCGTCGTTTGGCAGGGCTTGCGTCGCCTGGTCCCACAAAGCCCGCTCATTGGCGCTGGAGGCCAAGTCCGCGTCAAAGGCCAGCACACGGGTCAAGACCCGTTTGACATTGCCATCCAGAATGGCGACCCGCTGGGCAAAACACAAGGACGCGATAGCGCCTGCGGTGGAGCGCCCAATGCCGGGCAAAGTCTGCAGTATCTCGGCCGTCTCTGGAAACTTCCCGCCGTGCGACTGGACCACCTGGATCGCGCAGGCGTGCAGATTGCGCGCGCGGCTGTAGTACCCAAGCCCGCTCCACAGCGACAGCACTTCGTCCAAAGTGGCTTGGGACAGCGTGTGAACGTCCGGGAATCGAAGCAGAAACCGCGCAAAGTATTCCTTAACCGTCACCACCTGCGTTTGCTGCAGCATGATTTCTGACAGCCAGACCCGGTAAGGGTCGCGGGTGTTTTGCCAGGGCAGGGTGTGCCGACCATGCACCTTTTGCCAACGGACAACCCGTCTTGCGAGTGCTCCTTGCATCAGGTTAATCCCAGAGGCTGCCAAGCTGCAGCGATTCGATTCACGCCCTGGTGAGAACTGAAGGCACGGTCGCGTCAGCGTCTTCCTTGGACCTGGACTTTCGTTGTGGTTTCGCTTTGGACTTGGCGTCAGGGCCAGGCTCTGCCTTGGAAAGTGTCATGTAGTCTGTCAGCTCAAACAGTTTGGTGTCCAGTTGATTCAGCGCTGCCTCCTGCGCCCCAATTTCACCAATCCGGTCTGACAGGCCGCCGGTCGCCTGGTGAATCCGGTCAATGGCATCGATCCGACGGGTAAAGTTGCGCCGACGTTCGCGCAGTTGTGCATCAAGTTGCGCCGCCGCCGCCTTGCTCCACAACTCAACATCACCCAACGCCGTTTCATGAATCGCCCGCAGCCGGGTCGCCAGCGCTCTTACCAAACGATCCGCAAACTCGGCTTGCGCCAGCCGAAACGCATTGCCCAGCCCCAGGTATTGCAAATGACTCTGCTCAACAAGGTCCAGCGCCGTCAGGTAAGGACTCATGGGTGGCGCTGGTGGCACCTGAAGCGAAAACCCATGTTCAGCGTTGAGTTGGCGAAATGATGCGCCCAACATGGACTGGATTTCGACCATGATCGTCTGGACCTGGGTTAAATTGCCGCGAAGACGTACAAACGTGTCGCCATAGGCGCGCTTGACCCCGAGCTTGAGCCCTTTTTGCTGCAAGGCGGCTGTCAATTCAGCCATTTCCTTTTTGAGCGCGGCTGGCCCCAGTATTCCGAACACCTCCCGCAAAAGCTTCAGATGGACGGAACGTACCGCATGGATTCTTGCGCCGCCAAGGTCAAACTCTGCCTGCTCCTGCGAAATACGCGTGCGCATGTGCTTGACCACCGACGCATTTTTTCCCTGCAGGCCCTTGAGCTCAATCTGCTGCTCCGCCAGATCGCGGCGCCTGATATTGATGACCCGCCCGGTTTCTGCGCGCAGGTCGGTGACTGCCCGGGCCACCGCTGCGCCCAGAATCTTGTGGCGTTGGCCCATGATGCTGGTGCCCAGGGCAGCCTCCAGAACTGGCAGGCAGCTTTTGCGCAGCAACTCGGCATCATTCGTGACTTTGCCCACCAAGCCTTTGTGGGCGGACACAGGAATCACCCTTTCAATCGGGATGTTCAGAATCTCTGCGGTTGATGCGCACTGCCGGTCAATCTGCGCCTGCATCTGCTCTGGCGTGCTCAAAGGGTCCCACAACGTATCAATTTTGTTAAGCACCACAAGCCGGGTGCTGCTCTTGTCGGCTTCAGACACCAGATGTTCGCGCCAGATTGACAGGTCTGATTTGGTGACGCCAGTGTCGGCCCCCAAAATAAAAATAACCGCTTGCGCCTGCGGAATTAGGCTCACTGTGAGTTCTGGCTCTGCACCAATTGCATTCAAGCCGGGAGTATCGAGAATGACCAGGCCCTGCTTGAGCAACGGGTGGGCAATATTGATCAATGCATGGCGCCAGCGGGGAACTTCGACCATGCCCTTGGCATCGACAATCGGGTTGTCCAGTGGCGACTGGCTGTGCCAAAACCCCAAAGCCCGGGCATCTTCCTGCGACACCCGGCGGGTCTCGGCGACTTTTTCAAGTGCCAGGGCCAGTTGCTTCGGATCGTTGACGTCCAGGTCAATGCGGCTCCATTTTTCCGGGACCATTCGCCACTCCATCAAGGATTGCGGTTTGAGCCTGGTTTCAATGGGCAGCAGGCGCAGGCAGGGCGGAACATCAGCGTCATAGCCCATTTCTGTGGGGCACATGGTGGTACGGCCAGCACTGGCCGGCATGATGCGTCTGCCATATCCGGCAAAGAAAATGGCATTGATCATTTCGGATTTGCCGCGCGAAAATTCCGCCACAAATGCCACCATGACCTTGTCCGAGCGGACCTGGTTCTCAAGGCGTTTGAGGCGCTCCTCGACCGCTGCGTCCAGCAGGTCGTGATCCCTCATCCATTCGCCAAGCAATTTCAGGCGAAGGGCATATTCCCTGCGCCAGGCACCATGCAGATCAAACTGCTCATTGAATGAAGTAGTCAAAAAAACCCCACGTAATTTTTCAATATATCACCGAGCGGGTCCACCACGCTCAATTTTTCTGGCAGACGGCGCAGAAAAACGTGGAACGTTGCCCCTGCCGCAAAGTTTTGATGGGCGACGCACACACCATGCAGGGCTCACCGGCCCGCGCATAGACCTTGGCTTCGAGCTGGAAATGCCCGGCCTCGCCATTGGCATTGGAGAAGTCTCTCAAAGTACTGCCACCGCGTTCGACAGCCCGCGACAGCACTTGCCGGATTGCGCCATGAAGTTTGTTGGCACGTGGCCGGCTGATCTTGCTCGCACGCAATGTGGGCCGGATCCCGGCAAGAAACAAGGCCTCGGACGCATAAATATTGCCGACGCCAACCACCAGTTCCCCAGCCAGCAGCAGCTGTTTGATGTTGGTCGAACGGGCTTTGAGGCCCGCCTGGAAACGGGCAGGATCAAAGTCGTCAGACAGTGGCTCCATCCCCAACCGACCCAGCAGCTTCTGTGCGCCAGGTGAATCCTGGCCCGGCGCGAACACGATTGCACCAAACCTGCGTGGATCGTTCAGGCGCAGGGTTCCCAGACTGGTTGACAGGTCGAAGTGGTCATGAACGCCCGGCGCGTCTAATCCAGCGCCGAACATCAGACTGCCTGACATCCCCAGGTGAAGCATGAGCAGACCCCGGTCAAGGTCAAGCAGCAGGTATTTGCCGCGACGGCGAACGCACAGAACCTCGCAACCCACCAAAGAGTCAGGGTCGCAGCCGAGCGGCCACCTCAGGGCCTTGCCCATGCGAACGTGAAGGATTTTCCCGCCCTTGATGCGATCAGCAAAACTCAGACGGGTGACTTCAACTTCAGGTAATTCGGGCATTAAAAGACTATGGTGGCTCCCTTGGATTATTATGGATTCATGTTGTCTCTCAAAAGTGTCTTCGTTTACCCCTTGAATCGGGTTGCCCCCCGATCAGCCATGGCTGCAGGTTCGTCTATTTCAGGTTCGAGTCGGCAGAGGGTTGCCACACTTCTGGCTCTGTTTGCCTTGTCAG
Source organism: Rhodoferax sp. (assembly GCA_031360805.1). Lineage (GTDB taxonomy): Bacteria > Pseudomonadota > Gammaproteobacteria > Burkholderiales > Burkholderiaceae_C > JANYCG01. The sequence goes on along the minus strand of JANMCB010000428.1, from coordinate 5,789 downwards.
GCGCCTTTGCCCAAGCACCCGCGGTGGGGCCTGGCCCGAGCGGGTTGCCCGCGTCAACGCCTGCGGAAACAGCAGGCGGACCGATCAGTTCCAGCCTGGACGGTGAGCTTTTTTACCAATTGATTGTGGGTGAACTCAATGTTCTCGATGGAGAGCCGGGCGTTGGCTTTGCGCGAATTTTGGACGCCGCGCAGAAAACAAGGGATCCCCGGCTGTTTGAGCGGGCTATCCGGGTGGCGATTCAGTCGCGTTCTGGTGAGCCGGCACTTCAGGCTGCACGGGCTTGGAAGCAGGCGCTGCCGACGTCGCGCGACGCCAACCGTTATGTGCTTCAACTGTTGATCGGGCTGAACCGGATCGGCGAAACGCTGGAGCCGCTCAAGAGTGAAGTTGCAAGTACGGGCGTCAGTGAACGGGTAGCGTTTCTGGCGGTAATTCCAGGCTATTACGCGCGGGCAACCGACAAAAAGCTGGCGGCTTCCATCGTCGAGCAGGCCCTTGCGATATACCTTGAAAGCTCGCAATTTGGTGCGGCGGCATGGACTTCAATTGGGCGCGTGCGGTTGGAGGCCGGTGATTCTGCGGGCGCACTGGAAGCTGCGCGCAGGGCTCAGGCGCTCAGCCCCGAGGCAGACGGCCCCGCAGTGCTCGCTTTACAGTTGATGGACGCGAAAGCGCCCATGGCAGAGCAGATCGTGCGGAAATACCTTGGAGGCAAGCCCAAAGTTGAAGTGCGAATGGACTACGCGCGTTCGTTGCTCGATGCACAACGTTATGTGCAAGCGGGTGAGCAGATTCGTATCGTCACGGTGGAAAAACCGGATCATCCGCAAGCCTGGTTGATCAAGGGGACGCTGGAACTTCAGGACAAGAAAAATGACTTGGCAGAAAAATCGTTTTTGCGCCATACCGAGTTGATGCAGCGTGTCAGTGAAGGTCGGCCGGCTCAGGCCAGCCAGGGGATGGCGCAGGCGTACCTGTCTTTGGCGCAAATCGCTGAACAGCGTCGGGACTTTGCCCAGGCCGAAAACTGGCTTGGCAAGATTGACAACGCAGACGACATGATCGGCGCACAGAGTCGGCGTGCCGCAATCCTCGCCAAGCAGGGGAAACTGGAGGAGGGTCGCAAACTGCTTCGGGCGTTGCCTGAAAAGTCGCCCGCAGACGCGCGCCAGAAGGTGATGGCCGAGGTGCAATTGCTGCGTGACAACAAACAGTACTCGAGCGCCTATGAAGTACTTTCAGTCAAGGCGCTGACTGATCCTACCGACTATGAGTTGTTGTACGACCAGGCCACCATTGCTGAAAAATTGGGACGCCTTGACGAAATGGAGCGCATTTTGCGCGTCATCATGGCTGGCAAGCCGGACTATCAGCATGCCTACAACGCACTGGGGTATTCGCTGGCAGAGCGCAAGGTGCGTTTGCCTGAGGCCCGCCAATTGATCCTCAAAGCCCTTGAGTTGGCGCCGAACGATCCGTTCATTACCGATAGCCTGGGCTGGGTCGAGTTTCAAAGTGGCAACCTGGCCGAAGCATTGCGAATTCTGCAAGGTGCTTACGATAGCAAGCCGGATGCCGAAATCGCGGCGCACCTGGGTGAAGTCTTGTGGGTGATCGGGAAGCGTGAGCAAGCGCTAACTATTTGGCGGGAAGGCGTGGCGCTAAATGCCGAAAGTGAAACCTTGGTCGAGACCTTGAAACGATTACGCGTTAAACCGTGATACCTGTGGGCCGTCGCAAGAACTGCGCTGAGGTTTCAGCCGGTTGGGTCCTCATCCTCTTTGCGCTTGTTTTATCCCTTTTCTTGACGGGATGCGCGAATCAGGTGCGTGTGGCAGCCAATGCGCAAGCCGTCGGCGCACCGGTTGCCGGGTCAGAAGTGTTTCGGGGCAGGCTGTCCTTGAAGATCGACCCGATGGATGCGCAGGCGCTGGGGCCGCCTCAAGGCCAGTTTTTTTCGGCAGCATTTGAACTCATGGGCGACGCGCAAAAGGGAGAACTGACCCTGTTGTCGCCTCTGGGCAATGTACTTGCCGCGTTGAACTGGACGCCGACCACGGCCACCATGAACGCTGATGGGAATGTCCGGAAATTTGATTCACTCGAGGCGCTTGTTCAGCATGCCACAGGCGCGGCAATTCCCGTAGCGAGTCTTTTCTCATGGCTCGGCGGCAATGAGATTCCGACACCGGGCTGGCAGGCTGACCTGTCGGGGTATTCTTCCGGGCGGCTGGTTGCAAGGCGCACTGCGCCGTTGCCTAACGCAGAATTGCGCTTGGTGCTGGAGCGCTGAAGTTTCGATGAAAGCGATCTATGACGTCAGTGCGCCGGCCAAGCTGAATTTGTTTCTGCACATCACGGGTCGTCGGGCCGACGGCTACCACCTGCTGCAGTCGGTCTTCATGTTGATTGACTGGTGCGATCGCCTTCACTTTGAATTGCGCCCCGATGGCTCTGCCAGCCGGGAAGATCTGGCTGGCCAACTTCCGGTGGACGACTTGATCCTGCAGGCGGCCCGGGCACTGCAGAAGGCGGCTGGCTGTCAGCTCGGCGCACACATCGGCGTTGAGAAGTCTATCCCTGCGCAGGCGGGAATGGGCGGCGGGTCTTCAGACGCGGCGTCAACACTGCTGGCTTTGAACCGGCTTTGGAAGCTCAATTTACCCCTCTCTGAGTTGCTGAAAATCGGGCTCACTTTGGGCGCCGATGTGCCCTTTTTCCTGCAAGGCCACAACGCCTGGGTTGAAGGCATCGGCGAGACGATCACGCCAATCGACGTGCCCACGGCTCGATTTGTGGTGATTAAGCCACCTGACGGCCTGGAAACCGCCAGGATTTTCCAGTCTGCGGCTCTAAAACGCGACACACCAACTGCTATAATCACAGGCTTTGCTGAAAAGCCATTCGAGTTTGGCTGCAACGATTTGCAAAGCGTGGCCCAAAGTTTGAGCCCCGGCGTCAACCAGGGGTTGGCGTGGCTTGAAGCCCAAGGGCTGCAAGGTCGAATGACAGGCTCGGGCAGTGCGGTTTTTGCGAGAATTGACGCCGCAGGCGGCAGAATTGCAAGTGCTGGGTTGCCAGTCGGCTTCACCGTCAGGGTGTGTGACAACCTGCAATCGCACCCGCTGGCAGGTTGGGCTGCCTGATCGCCGGGTCAGTGGGCAACCGTCGGGTTGAGGATCGAGTTGAGGATCGGGTTGACGATCAGGTTGGGGTTCAGTTTGATGGTTGGCAGGTAAATGCTGCTGACCGGTGTAGGGGAGTCGCCAAGTTGGTTAAGGCACTGGATTTTGATTCCAGCATGCGAAGGTTCGAGTCCTTCTTCCCCTGCCAAAATTTGTCTGGTTTTGTTTAAAGTTGGTCTCGAGGCCTGTCTGGCACCTTGTTGCCTTGATGCGATCGAAGATTTTTAAAAAGACCCTTTCTTAAGCTCAAGCCGGGACCTCTATGCAGACTGCACCTCCTCCCGATTTCATGGTTTTTACGGGCAATGCCAACCCTGATATGGCGGCGGACATTGCCCGCCATCTGAACATCACTCTGGGCGCTGCAACGGTGGGCCGTTTCTCTGACGGTGAAGTCACCGTCGAGATCAACCAGAACGTTCGCGCCCGCGACGTTTTTGTGGTGCAAAGCACTTGCGCGCCAACCAATGAAAACCTGATGGAGTTGCTGATCATGGTGGATGCGCTCAAGCGCGCCTCCGCCGAGCGTATCAGTGCGGTCATTCCCTATTTTGGCTATGCACGGCAAGACCGACGCCCGCGCTCCAGCCGCGTGCCCATCACTGCCAAAGTCGTGGCCAATATGCTGCAGGCGGTCGGCGTGGCGCGGGTTCTGACGATGGACCTGCATGCCGATCAGATTCAGGGTTTTTTTGACATTCCGGTAGACAACATCTACGCCTCACCCGTTTTGCTGGGCGACCTGCGGCTGAAGAAGTACCAGGATTTGATCGTTGTGTCGCCGGATGTCGGTGGCGTGGTGCGTGCACGGGCATTGGCCAAGCAGCTCGATTGCGATTTGGCCATCATTGACAAACGCCGGCCCAGAGCCAATGTCAGCGAAGTGATGCATGTGATCGGCGAAATCGAAGGCCGCAACTGCGTCATCATGGACGACATGATCGACACGGCAGGTACCTTGGTCAAGGCGGCTGAAGTTCTCAAGGAGCGCGGCGCGAAAAAGGTCTATGCGTATTGCACGCACCCGATTTTTTCCGGACCCGCCATCGAACGCATCGCCAATGGCGATGCCCTGGACGAGGTGGTAGTCACCAACACCATCCCATTGAGCAAGGCAGCCCAAGGGTGCCAGAAGATACGCCAGCTCACCGTCGCGCCACTGATCGCCGAGACGATTGCGCGCATTGCCAAAGGTGAGTCGGTCATGAGTTTGTTCTCGGATCAGGAAAACCTCTTTTGAGGGTTTGCTGATCGGGGCAATCGCAGGTTTGTGCGCTAATTCTGGCGCCAGACCTTTTTGAAACGGAACCACACTGGTCGCGGTGGGTTCTCATATTGGAGTAGATATTATGAAATTCGTCGCTTTTGAGCGCGCAAAGCAGGGCACGGGTGCGAGCCGCCGTCTCCGCATCTCCGGTCGCACGCCCGGTATTGTTTACGGTGGCACGGGTGAGCCGCAGCTGATCGAGCTCGATCACAACGCGCTGTGGCATGCCCTGAAAAAGGAAGTTTTCCATTCCACCGTGTTGGACATGGAAGTTGGCAAGTCAGAAAGCAAAGTGCTCCTGCGCGACGTGCAAATGCACCCGTTCAAACAGCTCGTTCTGCACATTGACTTCCAGCGTGTGGATGCCAATACCAAACTGCACATGAAAGTGCCATTGCACTACAGCGGCGACGAAAATTCCCCGGCGATCAAGACGGAAGGCTGCATTGCCAACCACGTGGTCACCGAAATCGAAGTGAAGTGCCTGCCTGCCGATCTGCCCGAGTTCATTGCTGTCGATCTGAGCAACCTGAGAAAAGGTGCGTCCCTGCACCTGGCAGACATCACGCTGCCCAAGGGCGTGACGGCTGTTATCCACGGCAAGAACAACCCGGTGCTGGTGTCGGTGGTGATGGTCGCTGGTGCCGAGCCAGCAGCCGATGCCACTGATCCTGCTGCAGCCGCTGCAGCACCTGCTGCTGGTGCAAAAGCCGCACCCGCTGGCAAGGCCGGTGCAGCTGCACCGGCCGGGAAAGCTGCGCCAGCTGGCAAAGCCGCACCTGCCGCCAAGGCGCCTGCTGCCAAGGCACCCGCCGCCAAGAAGTAAAACATCTGGCAGCCTTCAAGGCGTAGGCCTTGGATGCTTTGATGCACGCGCCTTCCTGTCAACGGCCCACTTCGGTGGGCCGTTTTTATTCCATGGTCAAATCGTCTGCATGAGCTCAGGTTTCGCATGATCAAACTGTTTGTAGGCTTGGGCAACCCCGGGCCAGAGTACGAAGGCACGCGCCATAACGCCGGATTCTGGTGGATTGATGCGCTGGCCAAGTCACTCAAAGTGACGCCCGTGATGGAAAAAAGCCACCACGGCATGCTGGCGCGCACGACGCTCAATGGACAGACCATCTGGCTGCTCAAACCCCAGACGTTCATGAACCTGTCGGGCAGGTCGGTCGGATCGCTGGCGCGCTTCTTCAAGATTGCACCATCGGAAATTCTGGTTGCCTACGACGAACTTGACCTGCCGCCGGGTGAAGCCAAGCTCAAGCTCGGCGGCAGCCGTGGTACGCACAATGGCCTGCGCGATATTTTTGACCAGTTGGGCACCGGTGACT
>JANMCB010000414.1:0-3902 GCA_031360805.1 Rhodoferax sp. | reverse complement strand
CCCAGGTGGTACAGCGTGCCCCAAACAGCACCGCGACCCACAAACCGCGGCGCTGGCGTGAGTAGAGTGATGTCGTTGGCACCTCCCCGGCGCAGCGTGCCATAGACAAAAACTTGACGCTCACCGGCACTCAACATCTGTGCTTCCAGTGCCTTGGGCTGACGTTGCTCGAAGGAATTTCATCGGCACCAGTCTACAGAGACTGTCAATTCCCAACGGACCGCCAGACTTTGACCTGAATCGATTCTGGCGAGCCAGCGATTCCATCCCGCCCTCCCCGATCAATTTTCCAGCTGTCAAAACAGCTATCAAAATGAATTTACGTCAATGCTGGAATCGCAAAATAGTCAGTCGTGACACTGTGTTGGTGGCAGGTTCTACAGCGTCGCATGAACAAGGTTGGCTGCGCGGGGCGGTCAGTCAAGCTCCTCTCAGAGGGGGAATCACCATCCGTCGCGCGAAAAAAAACAACAATCACGAGTGAAAAAAGTCGATTTCCCCTTGGAAAGGCGCATTTTCTCCAGTAGCATCCGCATTGCCAGTGGAGAAGCAGTTTTTCACTGGTGATTAATCAACTTCTAGAAGGATAATTCAATCATGGCAACTGCAAAAAAAGCTCCCGCTAAAAAAGCTGCACCCGCAAAGAAAGCAGCACCAGCGAAAAAAGTAGCCGCGAAATCGGCAGTCAAGGCTCCAGCCAAAAAAGCTGCGCCCGCAAAGAAAGCGGCACCAGCCAAGAAAGCTGCTCCAGCCAAAAAGGTTGCCGCAAAGAAGGCCCCCGCTAAAAAGCGGACCGTCAATGCAGCATTCATGAAGGCTTTGACACCCAGCGCCGCATTGGCCGCGATTGTGGGCGCAACCCCACTGCCGCGCACCGAAGTGGTCAGCAAACTCTGGGTTTACATCAAGAAAAACAAGCTGCAGGATGCAGTCAACAAGCGCATGATCAACGCTGATGCAAAGCTGAAGGAAATCTTCGGCAAGATGCAGGTGTCCATGTTCGAGATGGCTGGATTGATTGGCAAGCACTTGAAGTAGCCAGGCCCTGGGCCTTGAGAAAAAGACCGCCGCAATGCGGTCTTTTTTTTTGGCCACGCCAAATTGCCACTGGTACAGCAGCCGCCAAGCTGGCGCTCAACGCGCCATTCTCCGGGCCGCAGTTGCCAACCATTGGGTGACTTGGTGTTAAGGTAGGTGCCATTTCATTGACTTGGGCAATTCCAGATGATGCGTCTGTTCAAACGCTGGTTCGACAGCGATGTGGCCTACAGCTTTCGCACTTCGCCAGTGGCAATTGCCGCAGCGGCGATTGCGTTTGCATGCTTCTTTTGTGCGATTTTTGCCGGGTTTGTGTCACCGCATAACCCGTTTGACCTCAAGACCCTGGAACTCACCGAGGCCCGCATACCCCCGGCCTGGAGCGCTGAAGGCACGCGAAAATTCCTGCTGGGCACTGACGACCAGGGCCGCGATATTCTCTCTGCCCTGTTTTACGGGGCGCGCATTTCCCTGATGGTGGGCGTCATCTCGGTCATCCTGTCGCTTTTGATTGGCGTTAGCCTGGGATTGCTGGCGGGTTTTATGGGCGGGTGGATCGACACTTTCCTCATGCGCTTGTGCGACGTCATGCTGTCGTTCCCCGCCATTTTGGTGGCCCTCCTGATCGCAGGCGTGGGTCGCGCGCTTTTCCCCAATGCACAGGATGCCGTCGCTTTTGGCGTGCTAATCATGGCGATCACCCTGACCGGCTGGGTGCAATACGCCCGCACCGTGCGCGGCACCACCATGGTTGAGGCCAACAAGGAATATGTGCAAGCGGCTCGCGTGACTGGCGTGGCACCCCTTCGCATCATGTGGCGGCATGTGCTGCCCAATGTCATGGGTCCCGTGATGGTGCTCTCCACCATTCAAGTGGGCACAGCCATCATCACTGAGGCAACGCTTTCGTTTTTGGGGGTGGGTGCGCCGCCAACTTCGCCCTCCTTGGGTACGTTGATCCGGATTGGCAACGACTACCTTTTTTCGGGCGAATGGTGGATCACCGTTTTTCCCGGCCTGATGCTCATCTTGATAGCCCTCAGCGTCAACTTGCTGGGAGACTGGCTGCGTGACGCGTTGAACCCGCGCCTGCGATAACCCTGCCAGGGCAATTGAATACGGGAAACCCCTTTTGACACCGGCGGTGCCGGTATTGCATAGTGATTCTCTTTTTCTTTAACCGTTGGGAGAATCCATGAAATTGAATAAAACCCTGATTTGTGTCGCAGCGCTCGCTGCCCTTGCCGCTGCACCGGCCATTCAGGCCAAACCGTTCAAATGGTCCAGCGCGAGTGACATCCCCACGCTTGACATCCACTCACAAAACAACGCCCTGAGCAATGGCGTTCACGCGGCTATTTATGATGCCCTGGTCTATTACGACAGCGTTACTTTCAAGCCGATGCCGCAACTGGCCACCAGCTGGCGCGAAATTTCGCCGACGCAAGTCCGCTTTAACCTGCGCACTGGCGTGAAATTCAGCGATGGCTCGGCTATGACGGCGGACGACGTGGTGTTTTCCCTGAACCGTGCGATGGCAAAAACCTCCAACTTTCAGGTCTACACACAGGGCATCGACAAAGTCGTCAAAGTCGACGCCAATACAGTTGACCTGATGATGAAGGGCCCCAACCCGGTGTTGCTCAGCCAATTGACCGAACTGCGCATCATGAGCAAAGCCTGGGCCGAGAAAAACAACTCGGTTGACCCCAAGGACATTCGTGCCAAGGATGAAACCTTTGCACACCGCAACGCCATGGGTACGGGCCAGTTCACCGTCAAGGAATGGCTGCCAGACCAGAAGCTGGTGCTGGTCAAGAACCCGAATCACTGGTCCGCCAGCAACGCTTCGAACGTGACCGAGATCATCTACACCCCGATCAAATCCGAGGCCACCCGCGTCGCGGCCCTGCTCTCTGGCGAAGTTGATTTCATTCTGGACCCCAGCCCGCAGGATTTGGCCCGTCTGCGCAGCAGTGGCGCGCTAAAGGTGGTTGATGGCGTTGAAAACCGCACGATCTTTTTCGGCCTGGACCAATTTCGTGACGAATTGCCTGGCTCCAGCGTCAAAGGCAAAAATCCGCTGAAAGACCAGCGTGTCCGAATGGCGCTTTACCAGGCCATTGACATCGCCAGCATCAACAAAGTCACCATGCGCGGCTTGAGCCAGCCGACGGGTGCTTTGGTGGCACCCCAGGTCAACGGCTGGACTGAGAAGGTTCACCAGCGCCATGCGTTTGATGCCGACGCTTCCAGGCGCCTGCTGACGGAAGCGGGCTACCCACAAGGCTTTGAGGTCGATTTCGCCTGCCCCAACAACCGCTATATCAACGACGAGGAAATCTGCCAGGCTGTGACTGCCATGTGGGCAAAAGTAGGGATCAGGGCCAAGCTGCGCACCCTGCCTCTGGTCACCTACTTTCCGATGATCCAGCGCTATGAGGCCAGTATCTACATGCTGGGTTGGGGTGTGCCCACCTTTGATGCCCTGTACAGCCTGCAGTCACTCACACGCAGCGTTGGCACAGGCGGAGATGGCAACTACAACGTAGGGCGCTACGCCAACCAGCGCATGGACTACATCGTTGATCGCGTGAAGGCCGAAACCGACTTGCCGGTACGCACGCGCCTGCTGACTGAAGCGCTGCAACTGCAGAACGACACCGTCGCCCACATCCCTTTGCACAACCAGATCATTCCCTGGGCAATGAAGAAAAACGTGGATGTAACCCACCGTGCTGACAACCGGCTGGACTGGCGTTTGATCAAAGTCAACTGAGGTTGATCCAGCGCAGCAACGACCTGTCATCGATCAAAAAAAAGCCGCATTGACGCGGCTTTTTCTTTGGGTCACCCTGAGCGGG
>JANMCB010000365.1:0-1733 GCA_031360805.1 Rhodoferax sp. | reverse complement strand
TGCGGCTTCAAATACTTGACTTGCGGTGAAAAGGTAAATGCAGGCTGGCTCATGAAAGCATCCTGAAGTGAACATGCCTCGGGTTGTACCCGGTGCGGGATTTCCGGTCTGTGCGATTCCACACACACTCACATTGAATGCACTGCCCGGCATTTGGCGGGTGCTTTGACCTTGTATTGCTGAACGACCGAGTTGACTTAGGACAAGGCCCGCCGTCGCTCCACCCTGTAGGCTTGCACGGCACCTTTGGTGTCTGTGCTCCCCTTGGGTATTACATGACCATCCGAAATCTTGAAAAGCTGTTCCAACCTGCGTCAATCGCGTTGATCGGCGCCTCTGACCGCGCAGGAAGCGTGGGGGCAATGCTGTTTCAAAACCTGCTCAATGGCGGCTTCAAGGGCGCGATCTGGCCGGTGAATCCTCGCCACACCAGCATGTGCGGGCTGCCGGTTTGGGCCAGTGTTGAGGCGCTGCCGGCCGCTCCAGACCTGGCTGTGATCTGTACGCCACCGCAGGCGGTACCTGGCCTGATCGACGCATTGGGGCGAAAGGGGACGCGCTCGGCCATCGTCATCACAGCCGGGCTCAAGCAGTTGCATACCGCTGATGGCCGCACACTGGAGCAGGCCATGCTGGACGCCGCGCGTCCCTGGTTGCTGCGCATTTTGGGGCCAAACTGCATCGGTGCGCTGGTGCCGGGTGTCGGGCTGAATGCCAGCTTTGCGCCAGGCAATGCGCTGCCCGGGAGATTGGCGTTTGTGACCCAATCCGGTGCGCTGGCCACCGCCATGCTGGACTGGGCCAACAGCCGCCAGATCGGGTTCTCCCATTTCATCTCGCTGGGCGACAGCGCGGACGTCGATTTCGGCGATGTGCTGGACTATCTGGCCAGCGACGCCAATACGCGCGCCATCCTCATGTACGCGGAATCGGTCAAGTCGGGGCCGAAGTTCATGTCGGCCGCGCGCGCTGCGGCAAGGAACAAACCGGTAATCGTAGTCAAGGCCGGGCGCGCGCCAGAGGGCGCCAAAGCCGCGGCGTCTCACACGGGTGCATTGGCTGGCTCGGACGCGGTGTTTGACGCTGTGGTCCGCCGTGCGGGCATGCTGCGGGTGGACACGCTCGAAGCACTGTTTGACGCAGCCGAAACGCTGGCCCACGCGCGGCCATGGCGCGGCGAGCGCCTGTGCATACTGACCAACGGCGGCGGCGTTGGCGTACTGGCTGCAGATGCGCTGGTGGACCGCAGGCTGGGCCAGGGCATTGGCAAGCTCGCTGCATTGACCGCAGAGACATTGGCCCGCCTGGACGCCTACCTGCCGGCAAACTGGTCGCACGGCAACCCGGTTGACATCATTGGCGATGCGCCGGTTTCACGCTACCAGGACGCCTTGCGCGTACTTTTGGACGCTGCGGAAGTGGACGCGCTGCTGTTCATGCATGCGCCCACGGCAATTGTTCCCGCGATTGACATCGCGGCCGTCTGCCTGCCGCTGATACAGGCAGCTTCCAAGCCCGTTTTGACCAGCTGGCTCGGCGGTGCGGCTGTGGCTGGCGCGCGCGCTGCAACGGCGACGGCGGGCATCTCCAGCTATGAAACGCCTGAGCGCAGCGTGGCCGCCTGGCTTCAATGCGCCAACCACGCGCGCAACCTGGCGGCCTTGCAGCAAATTCCATCGGCTGCACTGGCCGACCTGGCGCCCGATAGCCAATACGTGGCTAGGTTGTACCAG
>JANMCB010000316.1:0-33421 GCA_031360805.1 Rhodoferax sp. | reverse complement strand
CGGCGTCACCCTGAACCAGGCTGAGGCCGATATTGCCCGCCAGTGGTACCGGCAGGCGCTGGTGGCCGATCTGGATGCGGCCGACCTCAAGGCACTGTTTGGCGGGCAACGCTATGACGTGATCGTGTGCGCTGACGTGCTTGAGCACCTCAAGGAGCCACAGAACGTGCTGCAGCAGTGCAAAGCCCTGCTCGCGCCGGGCGGGCGGCTGCTTACCTCGGTTCCCAATGCAGGGTATTGCGGCCTGGTCGCCGAATTGATTTCCGGTGATTTTCGCTATCGGCCCGAGGGGCTGTTGGACAACACGCACCTGCGGTTTTTCACGCGGCGCTCGCTGCAACGTTTTTTTGATGAAAGCGGCTGGTCAACCACCTCGGTTACGACCACGCGGCGCGAGCTGCTGGTCTCTGAATTCAAGGCGGATTTTGACGCTTTGCCGCCTGCCGTGGCGCGTCACCTGCTGGCCTTGCCTGATGCACTGACGTACCAGTTCATTTCGGTATTGCAGGCTGCCGATGTAGGCGTGCAAGCAATTAAGACTCTGACCAGCCCGACCAGCCCAGTCACCCATGCGCTTTTTTCAGCGCAACTCTATGTGGCTGTTGACGGTCATTTTGATGAAGCCACGAAGCAAGTTACTTCCGGCCAGATTGGGGTTGCGCAGCAGGCGCTGCACTTTGACATTCCGCCCTGCAATTCAACCTATTCCCAGATTCGGCTGGACCCGGCAGATCGCCCGGGGTTTTTCCGGTTGCACCAGTTGCAGCTTCGCCTGCCCGACGGTAACGTCGCGTGGCAATGGCAGGCTTCGAAAGACTCTCTCGCCCTGTTGTCTGACACCCAGCATCAGCAAATTCTGTTTTCATCCCCTTGGGAAATGGCAGCGGGCGCCTTGCTCCTGTTGCATGGGGACGACCCGTGGCTGGAGCTGCCAATTCCCGCCGAAGTGTTGCGACAAATCTCCCTGAGCGGCGCGAAATTGGAGGTCAGCGCGGGTTGGCCCATGTCGGCTGACTACTTGCAGGCCAGTACCTCGATCAACGCTGCCATGGGTCAGTTCGAAATCCGGCACAAGGCTGCATCGGCGCGCTTGCGGGAGGACGTGCAGCGAGCCACCAAAAAAGAGGCCCAGGCCGAGTCAGCCAGGCTGGTGTTGGCAAACCAGCTATCTGCCCGTCAGGCCGAGTTGAATGAACGCCAAGCCGAATTGACCGAGCGCCAGACGCAGCTGGCAGCGTTGCAAACAGTTGCCAGTGCCGCCCAAAATGACAATGCCCAGCTCTCGAATGCGCTGGACGCGGCGCGGCAGGCGCAGAAGCGTCTGACCCAGGCGATTGAGGCTGCGCGACAAGCGGCGCAAAGCGAGCAGCAGCGCCTGAACGATTCGCTGCAGTCAACCGTCACCGAAAAGCAGCAGTTGATGGGCGAGCTGCGCACCGTGCAACGCGAGCGCAATTTTCACCAGGGCCAGTTCAACCAGATTGCGTCGCATCTGCAAAGCATCGAGCGGTCCCGGCTGTTTCGCGCGACCCGGCCGATTGCCCACATGAAAGAGCGCTTTGACCGCCTAGTGGGCAAGGCGCCACTGAACAGTGCCCTCGCGGCACCTTTGCCCAAGCCACTGCCGATTGAACGCTCAAAGCACCCGGTAGATATCATCGTGCCGGTTTACCGGGGAATTGAAGACACCCGCCGCTGCCTTGATTCGGTGCTGGCGGCGCCAGGCCAGACAGCTTGGCGATTGATCGTCATCAACGACTGCAGCCCCGAGCCCGAAGTCGCGCAGTGGCTGCGCACATTTGCCAAGCGCGATGCACGCATCACGCTCCTGGAGAACGCTGAAAACCTGGGCTTTGTCGCCACCGTGAACCGGGGCATGTCGATTAGCGGTGACAACGACGTGTTGCTCCTCAACAGTGACACCGAAGTCGCCAACGACTGGTTGGACCGCATTCAACGTGCTGCCCACAGCGCACCGCGCGTCGCGAGCGTCACCCCGTTTTCCAACAACGCCACCATTTGCAGCTACCCACGCTTTTGCCAGCCCAATGAATTGCCGGTTGGTTTCGACACGGCCAGCCTGGACCGCCTGTTTGCCACCCACCTGGACGGCCAGACTGCCGAAGTGCCCACCGGCGTCGGATTCTGCATGTACATCCGGCGGGCTTGCCTGGTTGAAGTCGGCCTGTTTGACGTTGCCAATTTCGGCAAAGGCTATGGCGAAGAGAACGACTTTTGCATTCGGGCAAGCGAAGCCGGGTGGACCAATTTGCATGCGCTGGACACCTTCGTTCGCCACGCCGGAGGCATCAGCTTTGGCGACACCAAGAGCGCGCGTGAACTGCAGGCCATGGAGACTTTGCGGCGCCTGCACCCCGGTTACGAAAGCGATGTGCACGCCTACCTGAAACGCGACCCGGCCGGCCCGGCGCGCCTTTGTGTCGACCTTGCCCGCATCACCGGCAGCGGGCGCCCGGTCATTTTGAACGTGATGCACGACCGCGAGGGCGGCACATTGCGCCACGCCCGTGAAATGGCCCAGCAACTCGGCAAATTGGCCACATTTCTGCGGTTGGCACCCGCGCCCGGTGGCGTGGACCTGCGTCTGGAAGGCCACCACGAGGGCTTTCATTTGCACTTTGAAATGCCAGAAGAGGCGAGCCGCCTGCTGAATGTTCTGCGAGGGTTGCAGGTCAGCCATATACATTTTCACCACCTGGCCAGCCACGACAGCGCCATGTGCGAGCTGCCCGGCCAATTGGGCGTCACGCATGACTTCACCACGCATGACTTTCATACCTATTGCCCACAGATATCGCTGACCGATCACACCGATCATTATTGTGGCGAGCGCGGCATCGAGCAATGCCGTCAATGCGTTCAACGCAACCCGGCACCGGGCGGCGAGAGCATTGAAAGTTGGCGTGACCGGCATGGCCAGTTGCTGAACGACGCCCGGTTTGTGATTGCGCCCAGCGTCGACGCTGCCGTGCGAATTCAGCACTTTGTACCCGCCGCGCATGTCCGTGTGGTGCCGCACGCCACGCTGGAGACCCAAGCTGCAGTGCTGCCCGTGCCCAAGCCGCGCCTGTTGCCCGCCAACCAGCCATTGAAAATTGTGGTTCTGGGCGCACTGAGCAGAATCAAGGGGGCGGATGTGCTGGAACAAGTTGCAACACTGGCGGCGAGTCAACACGTTGAACTTGAATTTCACCTCCTTGGCTTTGCCTACCGCAACCTGCGCGTGGAACCCAAAGCCCGTCTGACCGTGCATGGCGCTTACGAAGAAAAAGACTTATCCGGGCTTTTGAAATCGGTACAGCCCGATTTGGTCTGGTTCCCGGCTCTCTGGCCCGAAACCTACAGCTACACCTTGAGCGCCGCATTGGAGGCGGGGCTGCCCGTGGTGGCGCCTGGCATTGGCGCCTTTGGCGAGCGCCTGCAAAACCGCGACTGGACCTGGATCGGTGATTGGCAACAAAGTGCAGAGTCATGGCTTGCGTTCTTCAAGCGAATCCGGCAATCCAACTACGTCACCGGCATCGGTCCAGGCCACATTGCCCCCGTGCCTGACACGCTGCGAAGCGACGGCCCACCCGTGGACTACCGCAGCAATTACCTCAACGCCTTGCCAAAACCAATCTTGTTGAATCCCGATCAATTGCAGGAACTGCAACAGGCCATTACCCTCAGCTTGCCGCAAAATCAGGCACAGTCAAACCTCCCGGTTGCAACCCTGAAGTCCGCAACGCTGCGCACACTCATCCGCCTTCGCGCCAGCCCCTCACTGTCGGCGATCGCCAAGCTGATTCCCATGCACACGCAGAGACGGGTGAAGACTTGGTTGGGGCGGTGAGTTGTTGAGTTGGCAAAAGCCGTAGCAGCAGCCACCGGTCGTCAATTGAAAAAACCCGCAGAGCTCGCGCTCTGCGGGTTTTTGTTTTCCGGCTGTTCCCCGACGTAAATCGAGAGTAGCGGAATTCGCCGTACAACGGCTCGTTGGGTAGGCGCGAATCCGCAGACAGTGGCATCGCCACGACCAGGATTCGCAACGCCCCCAGCGGGCCGTTTTACGGCGAATTTACATGCCCATGCCGCCCATGCCACCCATCCCACCCATATCCCCACCACCCATGCCGCCCATGCCGCCGCCGGACTCAGCCTTTGGAGCCTCGGCCACCATGCACTCGGTCGTCAACATCAAAGATGCCACAGACGCTGCATTTTGCAGTGCGGTGCGAGTCACTTTGGTTGGGTCCAGGATGCCCATTTCGATCATGTCGCCATAGGTGTCATTGGCAGCGTTGAAGCCGTAGTTGCCTTTGCCAGCCATGACGGCAGCCACAACCACCGAAGCTTCGCCACCGGCGTTATAAACGATCTCGCGCAGGGGCGCTTCAATCGCTTTCAACACCAGCTTGATGCCGGCTTCCTGATCGGGGTTGTCGCCTTTGATGACACCAGCCGATTGCTTGGCGCGCAGGAATGCCACGCCGCCGCCAGCCACAATGCCTTCTTCCACCGCAGCACGGGTGGCGTGCAGGGCGTCTTCAACGCGGGCTTTCTTCTCCTTCATTTCGACTTCGGTGGCAGCGCCGACCTTGATCACCGCAACACCGCCAGCCAATTTGGCAACGCGCTCTTGCAGCTTTTCCTTGTCGTAGTCGCTTGTGGCTTCTTCGATTTGCACGCGCACTTGTTTGACGCGGGCTTCGATGTCAGCAGCGGCACCTGCACCGTCAATAATGATGGTGTTTTCCTTGCTGACTTCGATGCGCTTGGCAGAGCCCAGGTCGGCCAGAGTCACTTTTTCAAGCGTCATGCCGACTTCTTCTGCAATCACTTTGCCACCGGTCAGGATGGCGATGTCTTCCAGCATGGCTTTGCGGCGGTCGCCAAAACCTGGGGCCTTGACAGCCACCACTTTCAGGATGCCACGGATGGTGTTGACCACCAAAGTTGCCAGCGCTTCGCCTTCGACATCTTCAGAAATGATCAACAGTGGGCGGCCCGACTTGGCGACTTGCTCCAGCGTGGGCAGCAGGTCACGGATGTTGCTGATTTTCTTGTCATACAGCAGCACGAACGGGTTTTCCAGCAAAGCGGCTTGCTTCTCTGGGTTGTTGATGAAGTATGGCGACAGGTAACCGCGGTCAAACTGCATGCCTTCAACCACTTCGAGCTCGGACTCCAGCGACTTGCCGTCTTCTACGGTGATCACGCCTTCTTTGCCGACTTTGTCCATCGCATCAGCAATGATCTTGCCGATGGTCTCGTCGCTGTTGGCCGAAATGGAACCAACTTGCGCGATTTCTTTGGACGTGGTGGTGGCTTTGGAAGCCTTCTTCAGCTCGGCGACCAAAGCAGTCACTGCCTTGTCGATGCCGCGCTTCAGGTCCATCGGGTTCATGCCGGCGGCCACGTACTTCATGCCTTCGTGCACGATGGCTTGGGCCAGCACGGTTGCCGTGGTGGTGCCGTCGCCAGCGATGTCAGAGGTCTTGGAAGCAACTTCCTTGACCATCTGCGCACCCATGTTTTGCAGCTTGTCTTTGAGTTCGATTTCTTTAGCGACGGACACGCCGTCTTTGGTGACGGTAGGCGCGCCAAACGAGCGCTCCAGCACCACATTGCGGCCCTTGGGGCCCAGGGTGACTTTGACTGCGTTGGCCAGGATGTTCACACCCTCGACCATGCGTGCGCGGGCTTCGCCGCCGAAAATTACGTCTTTTGCTGCCATTTAGGACTCCAGATTCAGTTAGTTAATTGAGTGCGTGACGGGAGAATTACTTCTCAACCACGGCAAAGAGGTCGTCTTCTTTCATGACCAAGAGCTCATCGCCGTCAACCTTGACGGTTTGGCCAGAATATTTGCCGAACAAGACTTTGTCGCCAACCTTGACGTTCATCGCCAAGAGTTCGCCTTTGTCGTTCTTTTTGCCAGGGCCAACGGCCAGCACTTCGCCTTGATCAGGCTTTTCAGCGGCTGAATCAGGAATGACGATGCCGGAGGCGGTTTTGGTTTCGTTTTCGACGCGTTTGACAATCACGCGGTCTGCGAGAGGGCGAAGTTTCATGAGATCTCCTGAGTATTTGAAACAAGGGTTGGTTGACTGAATCGTAGGCAAGCGTCGGCAAGGCGCCAACGAAGTGCCAATCGGTCAAATAGGCACACCTTACCTTGTGGACCGAGCGCTGTTAGCACTCAAGTCCTACGAGTGCTAATGATAAGGGTTTTTTCTCCGATTTCAAGGTTTTCGCAGCAAACTTTGATCAAACGAAGTCAATTTCCCGCGCTGGCCTTGCCGATTCGGGCGGCCGATGTTTATTCACAAACCTTCACATTACGTTACGTTCGCTAGAGAACAAACGCGGCCTGAGAGTCGGAAGGCCTGCAATATACCCAAATTGGGTTTATTCGGGCTGAAATAAGGCAATTTTCACCAAAAAAGAAATAATATATGCTTCTATCCGTCGTATTTAATGGATACTTTGCTATATTAAAGGAAGCATTTAGTTTTACAAATTGCCGTTGATCCGCAGCGCTTCAAGCCTCAAAGCAAGGCGCTGCTCCATTTCGCTCAACTGTTTTCCAAGCGCTATGCGTTGGGCAGCATCAGGACAGTCGCGCAAAGCTGCCACCAGCGCTGCTCGCTCGTGGAACAGGTCAACTTCGGGTGGGTGAAATCCGGCGTTTTTGAGAATTTTGAAGGGCATGCGCAAGGCATCGGGCGTGGCGGCCCAGCCTTCGTCTTCCAGTAGCGGTTTGCCAAAACCGGGTGCTCGGGCCAACTCGCCAGAGGTCAGTGCCTGGCGAAGGTGGCGGGCAATTTCTTCGTCTTGAGTCGGCATGTTTAAGGCCTCAAAATTTTGAAGTATGTGGTTTTTAGCGAAAGCTTGCTGCGGTACTTTGGGATTCTGTGAACAAGTTCACCAGTTGCTGCAAATCCCCTGTGGTAAATTTGCCTGCGTAAGTTTTTGTAACTGACCTGATTGAAATCGGGCGCGGACAATCGCTTGCCTCCCCTCATCAATTCAAATTAGAACCATGACGATGCTCGCTGCGGCCGAGGGCTTGCTGGACAACACGCAGATTACCGAGGGGCGTTACATCGCCCACGCTGCGGTGGGTTGCAACAATGTGGACGAGACCGCGCGCTGGTACGCGCAGGTGCTTGGTGCACAGCCAGTGCGCATTCTTGACGACCGTGTGACTTTCAGCTTCGGCGGCGTGCTTCAGCTCGTTTGCCACCTTGAAAAGCGCGAAGCAGTGCGCAATCCGCGCGCCTACCCGCAGCATTTTGGCCTCACCTTTTTGCGCATGGAAGATTTCTCAAACCTGGTGGCCCATGTCGAGAAACAGGGCGTCAAGTGGCTGGTGGCACCGGGAACGCGCTTTGCGGGCACGGCGCATGAGCACCGGACTTTCATGCTGCCAGACCCATCCGGCAATGTTGTCGAATTCAAATGTTACCTTCGGCCAGAGTGCAGTTACTAAGCTGGCGGACCGTCTGTATTCAATTTTTTACCCTGTCGCGCCTGTCGCAATTCCCCAGCCTTTGCAATTACCCAGCCTTTGACTACCATGAGCAATAACTTTCTGGACACGCCCAAACGCAGCGTCAAACCCCGCGATTTCGGCATCAACTCGATGATCGACAACGGCGTGCCCACGCGCTATTTCAAGGACGTGATTGAAAGCAATTCTTCGTTGATCGACTTCGTCAAGTTTGGCTGGTGCACCGCGCTGGTGACAGAAGACCTGGAGGAAAAGATTGAATGTCTTGTCAAAAACAATGTGGAGTACTACTTCGGCGGCACGCTGTTTGAAAAGGCGCTGTCGCAGAACAAGCTCGACGCCTTCTACCAGTTCCTGAAGAATTTCAACTGCCGGTTCATGGAAGTCTCCGACGGCACGCTGACCATTTCCAGCAACGACAAGGCGCGGCACATTGCCAACTTCGCAAAAGAATTCTGCGTTTTCAGTGAAGTCGGCAAAAAGGACATTGACGAGGCCGACAACATGCCGATCTCGCGCTGGATCGACGAAATTCACAGCGACCTGGCAGCGGGCGCCTCCAAGGTGATTCTCGAGTCGCGCGAATCGGGCAAGAGTGGCATCTGCGACGCGAATGGCAATCTGCGGCCGGACCTGGTCGCCAGCATCACCAAGTCGCGCTTCCGTGCGGCGGATGCCTTGTGGGAAGCACCCAACAAAATGCTGCAAACCAGCCTGATCTCAACCATCGGCCCGAATGTCAACCTGGCCAATATTGCATTTGGCGACATCGTTGGGCTGGAAACGCTGCGTTTGGGGATTCGTTCCGACACGTTCAACCTGTTCAACGCAACCGGCACCAATTACGCGTCGCTCGAAACCAACCGCGCACCGTTTGAGCAACCCGACCGGCGCGGAAATTCGGGCCAGATCACCGACCGCGTGCGGCGCGTGCGTGCGGCCTGACATCGTTCTGGCTTGAAGCGTAACGCTGGGCGATGCATTGAATGGGACACATCGATTTAGCAATCATCCAGGGCGGCGACGCCCAGTACCCGGCGGCGGACATCAACATCATCATTGATGTCATTCGGGCCTTTACCGTGAGCCACGTCGCCTTTTTGCGTGGTGTGCGTGAAATTTTTCTGGTCAATACGGTGGAAGAAGCATTTGCGCAGCGGCTGAAAAACCCTGGGGTTCTTCTGGCCGGCGAAGTGCATGGGCTGCCGATTGCCGGGTTTGACCTGGACAACTCACCGCACACCGTTTCACTGGCTGATGTCGCCGGCAAGTCGCTGGTTCAGAAGACCACCAACGGCGTCAAGGCGACTTTGCTGGCCCTCAACGCAAAGGAAATTTTCGTAACAGGCCTGTCCAATGCCAAAAAGACGGCGCTTTACGCCCGGCATCTGGCAGCCGGCATGACGCATTGCAGGATCAACGTGATCGCCTCACACCCTGGCGACGATGATGACTTGGCGTGCGCGCAATACATTCGGGACCAGATATTCGGCTTGAACCAGGTCCCGCTTGCAGCCGTTCAGGACCGCATCAGAACCTCACGACCGGCCCAGAAGTTTTTTGACAAGACGCAGCCGGAATTCAACGACAAAGACATGCCGTTTTGTACCCGGGAAGTGCCATGCGACTTTGTCATGCAGGTCGACCGAAGTCAGCCTTTGCCCAGGATAGTGAAACTGACTATTTGACGCGAGCGGTGCTTGCGCCTGCGGTGTCGGACTCGTCTTGCGCATCCGCGCGTGAAGGCCCAGCCGTCAACGGTCAGGCAGTTTTACAGCACGGGCCCGTTGCATCCAGGATTTAAGCCAGTGCACCCAGCGCCCGTGTGCGCTAAAGGCTCTCCAGCTGGCAAGCGCCCGCCCGTCGCCACAGGCAATGAATTGCAGCCGATCCGCCTTCAGGGGCGGGCAGGAAAACGGCAATCCTGCCAGGGCGGCACGCAACGCCTGAACCAGCGCATCGGCAGCCACGGGAGAATCCGGCGCCGTCAACACGTTGGGATGGCTGGTCGAACGCAGACTGGCCTGTACCGCGATAAACCCGGACGCGTCAAGCGCTAAACCACTCCCGGCGGCGACGGCCGGTGCGTTCGGCCGTGTCGCCATCACCGGCACGTCACACGCAAGGCGGGCACCACTGGCCAGCGTGACCTCGCCCGGCGCAATGGCGACGGCGCTATCGGGCAGCACGGTGATGTTTTTGGCCTTCAAGAGGGCTGCCAGCCGGGCACGCAAGGACGGTGAGCCACCATTCGCCAGCGGGCTGCCACCCGTGACCAGCGTGACCGCGCAGCCCGGCAACGCGCGGGAGATGGCCAAAGACAGCTCAATGCCGACCAACGCCTGTGTCAGGCTGCCAGCCGTCTGTTGCGGCGGCAACTCGGCGCTGCTGTCGCCAATCACAGCCACCCGCAAGGGCCGGGTGGCGGCCAATTCAGGCACGCGTGGCCACAATTTGCAAAAGGCCTCTGACGGGCGCACAAACAGGCCGTTGGCTTGAGCGCCCGGCAAAGCGAGGTCCACAACCGCTCGATGCTGAACCGGTTCCAGGTCGATGCTGAGCCAGTCATACCGGATTTCGCGGCCATCTGCGAGCAACAGCGCACTGGCGGCAGCGTCCAGTGCTGTGGCTTGCAACTCCAGCCATTGGGAGCGCGACTTTTGCACCAGCATCTCCAGGTCGGTCGCGCAAGCGTCCGGCGAGCTGTGACCGGCGATAAATTCGGGGACCAGCCTGGCGTCAAAGCTGCGAAGCTGACGCGAAACCAGGGTCACTTTCACGTCGTCAAAGGGCGGATTTCCGGGCGTTTTGGCCAGATACGCCAGCAGGCGAAGATGGGCCGGGCCACTGCCCAGCAACACGAGTTGCTTTGTCATGCCGTCACATGCCGAAGGTCAGAAGGGTGGATTGAAAGGATGTGTTTCACGGTGGATCGATGGGCGCGTGGTCCTGAAAAGCCTGCCAGCCCCAGCCAATACGCAGGGCAATGGTCACCGCACACAGGGCGGAAAAAACGTAGGCCAGCTCGGGGAAAAAGGAAGGCCAAAGGCACATCGCACAGAAGCACAGCAGCGTTTCGGTGGCTTCGGTCAGGCCACCCAGAAAGTAAAACGATTTGTTGGGGTAGGCCACGCTGGCCATGCCGCGCTTGGCGGCCATCACGGCAAACGCCAGAAAGCTCGAGCCGGTACCCATGAAAGCCGCCAGCAAAACCGCTGCGGGCAACGCGTTCTGTGCCGGGTTAGCGACGGCGAACGCCAGTGGAATACTGGGGTAAAAGAGAAAATCCAGCGTGATGTCCAGGAAACCGCCTGCGTCGGACGCGTGAGTCAAACGCGCCACTGCGCCATCCAGCGCGTCACAAGTACGTGACAGCAGGATAAATACCGCGCCCATCAGGAAAGCCTGCGTCGCGATCAAATAAGCCGCGAACAGGCCAATCAGAAAACCCGCCACCGTGATCTGGTTGGCGCCGAAACCCAGCCGCACCAACGCTGTGGCAGCGGAATTGACGAAGGGCGTCAAGAGAGCAGTGGCGCGGCGGTCAAGCATGGCATGGTGACGGGTGAATGGGCAAACCGATCAAGGCAATCGGTGGTGCAAGTTGTGACTTCATGGAACAGGCAGCCGGGTGACGTGCGATGTGTCTGCAATATCGGCATCATCGTGAGTGACCAGCAGCACGGGTAAGTTCCGCGAAACCACGAGCTTGAATACAAAATCACGCATTCGCGCGCGCAGTGCGGCATCGAGCTTTGAAAATGGCTCGTCCAGCAGCAGGGCCTGGGGTTCAGCCAGGAGTGCGCGCATCAGCGCCACGCGGGCGCGCTGACCGCCCGACAGCGTGGCGGGGTCGGCATCGGCAAACGGGGTCATCTCCAGGTCCTGCAGGCTCTGGCGCACCTTGTCTTCGCGCTGCTGACGTTCGGCTTTAGGTGCGGCTGGCAGCGCAAAAAGCAGGTTTTCCCGCACGCTCATGTGCGCGAAGAGCAAGTCTTCCTGAAACAGGATGCCGACGCGCCGCTGCTCGGTGGGAAGCAAGTCGATTCTCTGGCCGTTCAAGTGAATGCTGCCGTCAAACGTCAATCCGGCGTTGAGCGTGCCGCAGATTGCGGACAGCAAACTTGACTTTCCCGAGCCGCTGGCCCCCATGACAGTGTGGATGACGCCGGCGGGCACGGTCAACCGCAGGTTCTGCACCAGCGCTGTGTTGACAGCCCTCAAGCTTTGCACGTGAACTAACAGGCTCATGCGGGTAGCAGGCCCACTTGACAGGCCGAACCCTTGCTGGCGGGCTGATTCCGTGAAGCGCTATAAAAAACAGAGTCCAATGTGGTCATGCTGGAATTGTTGCAGATGTTTCGGGTGTTATTTTTTATGGGTCAACGTGCAGCGTATTGGGGGCGATAATGAACCAACGCTGCGCGCGGGCACGGGCGGGCATTGCATTGGTTTGTGGGGCGGCCTGCGCTGTTTTTTTCGATTCACCATGTTGGGAGTTTCAATGTTCAAGAAGACTTTTGTGGCCGCAGTGGCATTGCTGGCCTTTGGCGGGGTGGCAATGGCCCAGAGCTCGGCTGCCAAAAACGAACTGGTGGTCAAGATATTGCAATTGCAGCGCCCTGCCATCGAAGGCATTGCCACGGCCCTGGCGCAGCAGCCTGCGCAAACCATGATGCAAGGCGCAAGCGTTGCACTGCAGACGCGGGTTGCGCCCGACAAGCGCGAGGCGGTTGCCAAGGAAATTCAAGCGGACCTGAAAAAGTACGCCGACGAGGCCGTACCCATGCTGCGCGAAAAAGCCGTGAAGCTGGCGCCCACGACGATTGGCCCCTTGCTTGAGGAAAAATTCACCGAAGACGAATTGCGCCAGCTCATCGCGATCATGGAGTCGCCTGTGAACAAGAAATTCAGCCAGCTCAATGGCGAACTGCAAAAGGCGCTCGGCGAAAAACTCGTGGCTGAAACGCGTGGCGTGATTGAGCCCAAAGTCAAGGCGCTGGACCTGACCATTGGCAAACGTCTGGGAATGACACCACCGCCTGCTGCCGTCGCTGCGCCCGCACCGGCAAAACCAGCCAGCGGCAAATAGCGTTTTTCAGGGGCGCGACAGGCGGGCGACGGCTGCCGGCAGGCCGCCTGCGCCGTAGGGCACGCCTTGCACCGTCAGTGCTGCTTCGATGCCCGCAAGGCAGCCCAGAATCATGGCTGGGTTCATGCTGCCCAAATGGCCAATCCGGAAAAGCCGGCCGTTCAACGGCCCCAACCCACCCGCAAAGGCGACTTGAAAGCGCTCACGCGCAATGGTGCGAAAGGCTTCGATGTCAACGCCCGGCGTGACCGTGACAGCGGTGACCGACACCGACCGCGCTTGCGGCAGCTTGCTGAAGAACCCCAAAGTGCCGGCGCTGCTCCAGCACTGCACGGCGGCATGGGTGGCCTCGGCGATACGCGCATGGCGGGCAAACACCTCGTCCAGGCCTTCCTGAAAAATCAGGTCCAGCGAGGCCTGCAGCCCCATCAGCAAAAGCTGGGGCGCGGTGCCACAGAACTTGAAATAGGATTGGTTCGCCTTGCGCCGCACCCAATCCCAGTAGTAACGCGGGTTGGGGTTGAGGCGGGCAACGGCCAGTGCCGCCTCATCGACTGCGACAAACCCCATGCCCGGTGGGCACATCAGGCCTTTTTGCGACGCGCCAAGCACCACGTTGGCACCAAGCGCGTCCATTGCAAACGGCGCGGCGCCAAGTGACGCCACCACGTCAACCACGAACAGGGCGGGATGTCCGGCCGCGTCAATCGCCGCGCGGATGGCCGGCAAGTCGTTGGTCATGCCGCTGGCGGTGTCGGTGTGCACCGTGAACACCGCCACGATCTCTTTTGCAGTGTCGGCACGCAGCGCGGCTTCGATCACATTCGGATCAATCGGCAGGCCTTCGACCCAGGGCGTGCGAATCACCCGGGCGCCCAATGCCTCGGTTTGCAATGCCCACGATTCCGAAAAATGGCCCGTGCCCGCAATCAACACCGCCTGGCCGGGTGCCAGCAGGTTGACGATGGTTGCCTCCCAGGCGCCATGACCGTTGGCGGCGTACATGAACACGTCGCCATCACGCGTCTGCAGCAGGCGCTTCAGGCCCTGTTCACAGGCCGCTATCAGTTGGTCAAGGCGCGGGTCGCCGTGGTCCAGCGGCTGGCGGGTCATGGCTTCCATCACTTCCTGGGGAACGTGGGTGGGGCCGGGTGCGTGAAGGAATCGGTGGCCGGGAATGCGTTCTGGTGAGTTCATGCGTGGTTCTGGGTGCGTGTCTGCAGTCGGTGCAGGTGTGATGTTATTTGATGTGATGTGATGGTAAGGCCGGTTTAAGGATTTTCGAATCAGCCTGGCGTGGGCCGTGCGAACCGCCTTGGCCGGGCGACCCATGCAGCCAGGCCAAACCCGAGCACCGGCAGCAGCCACTGCAACGCCGCATAGGCGCTGGTGAGTGAGCGTTGTGCGCCTGACGACAGCGTGACTGCCTCGGTGGTGACCGTTGCGAAGCGTCCGGCACCAATGAAAAGGGTTGGCAGGTACTGCGCCACACTCACCGCAAAACCGACTGCCGCAGCAGCGGCCAGCGCACCGCGGAGCAACGGCCATTTCACGCTGCAAAGGTAGGTCCAGCGCGAATGTCCGAGTGAGGCTGTCACATGCCAGTAGCGGGCATCAAACCCCAGGTAAGCCGGGCTGAGTGCGATCAGGGCATACGGTATGGTGGCCAGGGTGTGGGCCAGCCAGACGCCCTGCCAGGTGGCGTCAATGCCCCAGCGCAGGGTGATTGAATGAACGCCAATCATCCAGAGCACCGGCGGCAACACCAGCGGCAGGTAAATGGCGCGGCGAAGCGAGGCGTCCCAAGTGGGTGGTGCAAACTCAAGCCACGCGACTGACCAGAGCAGGGCAAAGGTGCTGCTGGCCAAACCCAATGCCAGCGTGGTGCCCAAGGTACCGGCGCTTGCCCACACCGAGCGCCATGCGCCCCAGGTCATGGTTTGCGGCAAGAGTGCCGGAAAGGCCCAAACGCCCGAAATGCTGCCCACCAGCAGTGCCAGCAGCACGGCGAGGTAAGTCGTGATCAACGCCACAGCGCCTGCGCTTTGCAGCGAAAGTGCCCGTGAACCCGCCAGCGCAGGGCCACGCTCGCCACTGGTCCAGCGGACGCGCCAGACCTTCAGGTTTGGCACAAACCAAAGGGCGGATGCCGACACACCCAGCAAGAGGGCCAGCAGCCAGGCGGCAGCCGCTCCTTGTGCGTTGCGTGCCACATCAGCATCAAGCAGCCAGCGCCACGCCAGCACCCCCAGCGTGGGTGGCGATGTCGGGCCAATGACCAGGGCGACGTCAACCACGGTCAGGCTGTAGGCGAGCACCGCCAGCATGGGCCAGCGCAGGCGCGGCCACAGTTGCGGCCAAACGATGCGCCACCAGATTGCCTGCGCGGTGTAGCCCATGCTTCGGGCGACGTGAGTCTCTGCCGTGAATCGCTGCGCCACTTCGGCGCGTTGCAGCTGGGTCGCCGCCGCCCACAGCAAAAACGGGGTTTCCTTGAGTACCAGAACAGCAATCAGGCCCAGGCCCCACGGGTCTTGCGTGGTGACCCAGGGCGGCGGCGCGGCCCAGCCAGTGGCCCAGGGTGAAAAGGCGCGGATCAACCACCCGCTCGGCGCAATCAAGGCCAGCACGCCAATGGCAAACCCCGCATGGGGTACCGCCAGCATCGGCCCGAGGCATCGCATCAGGCGCGCCCATTGCGCACTGGCATGGGCACTGCCCAGCAACCGGGCAGCACACAACACCGACAGCAATGTGGAGGCAAGGCCAGTCCAGAGCGTCAACCCAAGCGCCTCCAGGGTCTGTGGGCTGGCCGCCAGATTGCGCCAGGCGTCACCATCCAGGGCCGCCGAGGCCGCAGCCGCTACCGCCCAGGTCAGCGGCAGTCCCAGCGCGATGAGCAGTAAAACTGAAAGAAAGTAGTTGTGCCGCATGGGCCGATTTCGTTCCACTACGTTTTATCAAAAATAATAGCAAACAATTTATATAATACGAGGTCTAGAGGCTTATTTTGTTGATTTTTTTGGATTTTTCGAGATGTTTTTAGTTAAAAATTAACTCGCAGGTTAATTTTTTGGCAAAGTTGGCTGAAAACAGACTGAAAACCAGTCCCACCCATCACCCGGCACGCAGTTCCAGGATGGCCTCGCGCAACTGGGCCGACCACTGGCGCCGGTCCCGCCCTTGCGCAGTCTGCGGTTCACCAAAGTTGATCACGACCGCGATGCCCGGCGTGCACAGCGTGCGCCAGACGGAAACGAGCAGGGTGTCGTCGTTGATGTAGCCCGGAGCCTGGGTGGGCTGGCCGCTGGCGATGTCGATGAACGAGAGCGCCACCGGCTGCACCGGCGCGTCTGCTGCAATGGCGGCCTGAAACAGGTTGGCGTGAAACGGGCGCAGGCTGCTGCCGTCGCTGGTGGTGCCTTCGGGAAAGATGGCCAGCACATCGCCCTCGCGCAGGCTTTGCGCCATGTGCTGCACCATGCGCATGGCGTCGCGGCGCGATTCACGCTCGATAAACAGGGTTCCAACCCCGCTGGCCAGGGCGCCTATCAACGGCCAGTGTTTGACATCTGCCTTGGACACAAAACGGCAAAACCGCGCGGCATGCAAGGCCGTAATGTCGACCCATGAAATATGGTTGGCCACCAGCAGCATCGGGCCGGTGGCGCAGGGCTGGCCCGTCACGCGCAATTCAAGCCCCAGACACACCAGCATTTCGGCCGACCAGACCTGAACCCGGTGCTGGCGGTTTTCTGCCGGGAGGCGCGGAAAAATCAGCAGGATCGTGAGCAAACCCGCCAGCGAATGAACCAGCGCACGCGCCAGTTTCCAGCTGGCCATCAGTTTATTCATTGCGACCGCTGGCTCAGGCCCGGCTGGGCGCCTGGTACGCGACGCGCCCACCCACCAGCGTACAGCGCACCCGCCCCGGCAATTCATAGCCCGAAAAGGGTGTGTGCTTGCCCTGGCTTTGCAATGCGTCTGGCGTGACGACCCAGCTCGCCCTGGGGTCGAACACGCAGACATCGGCAACGCCACCCACACGAAGCTGCCCCACGCTTGCGGTCAGGGGGCCTAAAGCGTTGCCAAGCACCCGCGCCGGGTTGCTGGTGAGCACTGCCAGCGCCCGCGGAAGGTCGATGCCGTCATCATGGCTCCATTTCAACGCCAGGCTGAGCAGAAGCTCCAAGCCGGTGGCGCCAGGTTCGCTTTCGGCAAACGGCAGGGCCTTGGCGTCTTCGTCAACGGGCGTGTGGTCCGACACCAGCACGTCCAGGGTGCCATCCGCCAATGCTGCACGCAGGGCGTCGCGGTCGCGCTGCTGGCGCAGGGGCGGGTTCAGGCGCATCCGGCTGTCAAAGTAGCCGAGGTCGGTGTCGATCAGGTGGAGCGAATTGATGCTGACATCAGCGGTGATGGGCAGGCCGTCAAGTTTGGCCTGGCGCACCAGTGCAACGCCTGCCGCACTGCTGATGCGGCACAGGTGCACGCGCGCACTGGTGGCACGAACCAGTTCGAAGATCGTGTGCAGCGCGATGGTCTCTGCGGCCACGGGTACGCCCGACAGGCCCATGCGCGTTGCCAGCGGCCCGCTGGCGGCAACGCCCTGGCCCAAATGCAGCTCCTGGGGTCGCAACCAGATGGCACAACCGAAGGTGCTGGCATATTGCAAGGCCCGCAGCGTCACCAGGGTATTGGCCAGCGGCACCTCGGCCTGGCTGAACGCAACGCAGCCGGCGTCGGTCAGCGCCAGCATTTCGGTCAAGACCTCGCCCGCAAGGTTGCGCGTCACGGCGCCCAGTGGGAACACCCGCGATGCCTTCAACTTCTCGGCCCGGTAGCGCAGCATTTCCACCAACCCGGGCTCGTCCAGGACAGGATCGGTATCGGGCGGACAGACCACGCTGGTGACTCCCCCGGCAGCAGCAGCAGCCAGTTCACTGGCCAGCATGCCTGCGTGCTCATGGCCGGGTTCTCGCAGCCGCACCGCAAGGTCCACCAGCCCGGGCACGACGATGCAGCCGCTTGCGTCGATCGTCTGGTCGGGGCTGAAGTCACCGGCTGCCTGGTCCATGGCGAAAATGGAGCCGTCTGTGATCGCAACGTTTGCGGACTGGTCGAAGCCGCTGGCGGGGTCGATGACGTGGCCACCCTTGATCAAAATCTTCATGCTTCATTCCCCGCCACGATGCTCATTACCGCCATGCGCACCGCAATGCCATAAGTAACCTGCGGCAGGATCACGCTTTGCGCGCCGTCTACCACGGCCGAGTCGATTTCAACGCCCCGGTTGATCGGGCCTGGGTGCATGACGATGCAATCCGGTTTGGCCAGCTGCAGCTTCTCGGCGGTGAGGCCATAGCTCTTGAAAAATTCCTGGCTGGACGGCAACAGGGCGCCGCTCATCCGCTCGTTCTGCAGGCGCAGCATGATGATCACGTCGCAATCCTTGATGCCTTCTTCAAGGGTGTGGCACACGCGCACGCCCATTTGCGCCATGTCGGGTGGTACCAGCGTTTTGGGGCCAACCACACGTACCTCGGCGCAGCCCAGCGTAGTCAGGGCGTGTATGTCCGAGCGGGCAACACGTGAGTGCAGAACGTCACCCACTATCGCCACCGTGAGATTGGAGAAATCTTTCTTGAAGTGGCGGATGGTGAACATGTCCAGCAGGCCCTGGGTCGGGTGGGCATGGCGCCCGTCTCCTGCATTGATCACGTGCACATGGGGCGCAACGTGCTGGGCAATCAGGTAGGGCGCCCCGGACTCGCCATGGCGCACCACAAAGATGTCGGCCGCCATGGCGCTGAGGTTGGCAATGGTGTCCAGCAATGATTCCCCCTTGCTGGCGCTGGAGCGGGCAATGTCCAGGTTGATCACATCAGCGGAAAGGCGCGTAGCGGCAATTTCAAACGTGGTGCGCGTGCGGGTCGAATTTTCAAAGAACAGGTTGAAGACGCTTTTGCCGCGCAACAGCGGTACTTTTTTGACTTCACGGTCATTCACCGAGACAAAGTTGGCGGCTGTATCGAGTATGTGGGTCAGGATGCTTTTGGGCAGGCCTTCGACGGAGAGCAGGTGAACCAGCTCGCCGTGCTGATTGAGTTGAGGGTTGCGTTTGAACAGCATGGTCAGGGATTCGGGCTTTAGGTGGGCAATGGGGTGGTTTCGACGTCCAGCCTGAATTCGCCGTTCTCGTCCATCATCAGCGCCAGCGTCTGATGGCTTGGCAATGTCACCCGGGCGGCGCAAAAATCGGCGGCAATCGGCAGCTCGCGCCCGCCACGGTCCACCAGCACCGCCAGTTTGACGCTCGCCGGACGGCCATAGTCAAACAGCTCATTGATCACCGCCCGGATCGTGCGCCCGGTGAACAGAACGTCGTCCAGGATGATGATGTCGGCACCATTGACATCGAATGGCAGGCTGGTCTGGCCGCTGGCGCTCAAGCCGCGTTGGGCGAAATCATCCCGGTGCATGGCAGAAGAGACGATGCCGGCCCGACCCGCAAGCTTCATGTCGGATTGAAGCCGCTCAGCAAGCCAGGCGCCACCCGATGTGATGCCCACCAGCCGTGTCTGAGGGCCGCGCATGCCTTGAACCGCGCGTAGCAGATCGCCATAGAGCGCCTGTGCATCCAATACCAAATTGCTCACTTCAAGCCTCTCAAAAACTGTTCAAGAATAATGCAGGCCGAGCCAGCGTCGGCATCCTTTGCGCCCATAGCCAAAGCCTCGGTGGTGGTGTAGCGTTCATCGACTTCAAATACGGGAAGCCGGAACCGGCCTGCCAGTTGCCGACCAAAGCGCCTGGCCCGCTGGGTGTTTTCATGTTCAGCACCGTCGGGGTGGAATGGCACACCGATGACCAGTGCATCGGGTTGCCATTCGCGAAGGACTTCTGCAATTTTGCCGAACTTTGCCTCGCCCAACGCGTGAATGCTGCCCCGAGGCTGCGCAGTACCCATCAGGCGATTGCCAACCGCCAACCCGGTTCGCTTCAAGCCAAAATCAAGTGCCAAAAAAGTGGAAAGGCCGGGTGCGACGGCGAGGTCGGTTGCCACCGCCGTGACCATCAGGCGTGCCCCGCGTCAGGTGACAGCATCCACAATTCCAGACCCAGCAGCATCAACGCCCGGTCGTACCGTTGTGCAACGGGCGTATCAAAAATGACGGCAATGTCGGCATCCACCGTCAGCCAGCTGTTTTCTCCGAGCTCCGATTCAAGTTGCCCCTGGCCCCACGCCGAATACCCGAGTGAAACCAGTACTTTGCGCGGACCGGCGCCGGTTGACAACGCCTCCAGTACATCTTTGGAGGTGGTCATCTCCAGCCCGCCAGGAATCGACATCGTGGACGCGTATACAGGCTCATCGGGTTTGTCCGCCTGTGTAAAACTGGGCTCGTGCAAAACAAAGCCGCGTTCTGTCTGAAGTGGCCCGCCCTGAAATACCGGGGTGTTGATCAGGTCGCCGCGCAAGAGCGGCAGCTCCACTTTGTCAAACAGCACTTTGAGGTTGATATCGCTGGGCTTGTTGATCACCAGCCCAAGTGCGCCACGCTCGCTGTGTTCGCACACGTAAACTACGCTTCTCGAAAACACGTCGTTCTGCAAGCCCGGCATCGCAATCAAAAAGTGATGGGTCAGGTTAATGGGAGCAGAATCTGTGACCATGCGTGAATTTTAACGGCGAACATGAATCAGGAATTCGGTTTAGGGTTGATGTGGTTTCGCCGTGATCTTCGGGTTGACGATCACGCAGCCCTGTTTGAGGCGCTTCGGCGTTGCAAACAGGTGTATTGCGTCTTCGTGTTTGACAGCGACATTCTTGACCTGCTGCCCAAGGCGGACCGACGGGTTGAATTCATTCGGGAATGCCTGGTTGATCTGGACGAGAGCCTTCGTGCAATGTCTGGCCGCGCTGAAGCCGGATTGATCGTGTGCCACGGCGTGGCATCCAGGGTGGTACCGGCTTTGGCCCAGGAGTTGCACGTGGAGGCGGTGTTTGCCGTGCACGACTACGAATCCGGCGCAATTGCCCGCGATGCCGCTGTGCGCGGGGCGTTGTCTGACGCAGGGATTTCGTTTCATACATTCAAGGATCAGGTTGTCTTTGAAAGGCGCGAAATCCTGACTAAAGCCGGCACCCCTTATGGCGTATTCACTCCCTACAAAAACGCCTGGCTGGTCCGGGCGAATGAGGGCGATTTGCCGACCTACGATACAGTCCAACATGCCAAAGCGCTGGCTGCGCGTCCGGCAAAATACCAAAAAGCTGTGCCTGACTTAAGTGAATTGGGATTTCTTCCGACCAACCTCAAGCAACTCAAAATTCCCGCAGGGTCAAACGGTGCGCGCCAGCTGTTTTCTGATTTTTTTGAGCGAATGGACCATTACCACGAGACCCGTGACTATCCGTCGGTCAAAGGGCCCAGCTATCTGGGTGTGCATTTGCGCTTTGGAACGGTTTCGATCCGGAAATTGGCGGCCACTGCGCTGGCCAGAAACCTGATGGGAAGCAAGGGTGCCTCGGTCTGGTTGAGTGAGCTGATATGGCGGGATTTTTACTTTTCAATTTTGGCCAACTTCCCGCATGTCGCCACGGGCTCTTTCAAACCAGAATATGACCGCATTGTCTGGGAGCATGGCAAGCATGCCAGGTCACTTTTTTCGGCCTGGTGCGAGGGCCGCACGGGCTATCCGCTGGTAGACGCCGCGATGGCTCAAATCAACCAGACGGGCTACATGCACAACCGGTTGCGCATGGTCACAGGCAGTTTTCTGGTGAAAGACCTGGGAATTGACTGGCGTTGGGGTGAGCGTTACTTTGCCGAAAAGCTCAACGACTTTGACCTGTCGGCCAACAATGGGGGCTGGCAATGGGTCAGCTCAAGCGGTTGCGACGCCCAGCCGTACTTTCGCATTTTTAACCCGGTGAGTCAGAGCGAAAAGTTTGATGCAGAGGGCAGGTTCATTCGCCGGTATTTGCCCCAGCTTGGGCAATTGCCAGTGCGGGCAATCCATGCGCCATGGTTGGCGAATCCGATCGAGCTTGAAGCGGCCGGTGTGGTGCTCGGCCAAAACTATCCGCGTCCAATCGTCGACCATGCGCAGGCCCGCGCGGCCACGTTGCTGCGCTATTTGGTAGTCAACAAAGGCTATCTGAAGGGTCGCGAGGCCGACGTTGCTGCCAGAGAGTAGTCCAGGTACACCGGCTCCACCGGGCCACCCAATTGCACACAGGGAATTTGGGAAGGTCTGGCGGCTGGTCAGGCTTCTGTAGCTGCAGCGCAATACTGGCGGACCAGTCGCAGCAATTCGTCTTCGGCGTAAGGCTTGCCAAGGTAATGGTCGACACCCAGTTCACGTGCGTGCTCGCGGTGTTTTTCGGCCATTCGCGAGGTGATCATGATGATGGGAATATCGTGCAATTTGGCATCCGAGCGAATGTTGCGTGCCAGGTCAAAACCATCCATGCGTGGCATTTCGATGTCAGACAGCACGAGTGTCGGCTTTTCATCCTGAAGGCGTTCCAGCGCCTGCAAGCCGTCCGCCGCCATGACAACACGGTAACCTTCCCGCTTGAGCAGGCGTTGGGTCACCCGGCGTACCGTGATGGAATCATCCACCACCATGATCAGGGGAACATGGGTAACGCCTGCCATCATGGGTGGCATGACCGGAGTGCCCTGGGCAGCGCCGTCCGACCCCTTCGGCGCAAGTGCTGTCAAACGCAATGCCTTGGCTTGTTCGCCATAGACCGACGCAAGCGCAACCGGGTTGTAGATCAAAATGACCGCACCTGACGCCAATACCGACATCCCGGTCAAGCCAGGGAGGCGCGACAGTTGGGGGCCCAAGTTCTTGACCACGACTTCCTGGTTGCCAAGCACCTCGTCAACGTGTGCCGCAATGCGCTGGCCTGCGCTTCTGAAGACAGAAACCGGAAGGTTCTTGGTGATCATCTCGTTGCTGTGAGATGACGCCTGCAACAACGCGCCCCCCCAGTAAAACGGAATTGCCTCGCCACCCTGCATAAACGTATCGCTGAGATAGGCCGCTTCGAGTTCCTTTGCCGGAACCCTGCGAACAATTTCAATCAGGCTTGCCGGGACGCCAACAACCAGATCGCCCAAGCGCAGCAATACCACCTGGGTCACTGCAGTGGTGAGTGGCAGAACCAGATTGAAACGGGTTCCGCTGCCACTGACTGAACTGGTTTCAATTCGCCCACCCAAGGCATTCATTTCCGAGCGGACTACGTCCATCCCAATGCCTCGACCGGAGATTTCTGTGACGGCCCCCGCCGTTGAAAACCCGGGCAGGAAAATCAGATTGGCGGCATCCACATCACTCATCGCATGGGCATCCGAAACCACGCCGCTTTCAAATGCCTTGCGACGGATTCGGGGCAGGTCCAACCCGGCGCCGTCGTCTGAAAACACCACGGAGACCTCATTGCTTTGATGTTGCAAGGCAATGGTGATTGAGCCCGCTGCCGGCTTGCCGGCGGCAGCGCGCACCTCAGGACTTTCGATGCCGTGTGCCACCGAATTGCGTAACAGATGTTCAAACGCCGGTGCCATGCGGTCCAGCACGCCACGGTCGATATCCATTGAGCCGCCGGTAATATCAAGCTTGACCTGTTTGCCGGTGTCCTTGGCCGCCTGGCGGACTACGCCGTACAGGCGTTCGGAAATGGCTTCAAACTCGACCATCCGCGTGCGCAGCAGGTCACGCTGGAGGCCCCGAGCCTGACGACCCTGCGCAATCAAATCGTCCTCGGTCCCTTCAACGGTGCGTTGGAGGTTGCGCTGAACGGTGGCAACGTCGTTGACCGACTCGGCCATCATTCGGGTAAGTTCCTGCACCCGGGTAAACCGGTCAAACTCAAGCGGATCAAACTGCTGGGAGGTCTCCTTGGCCAGCGCCATGCGGGATTGCATTTGGGACTCCGCCTGGACTTCGATGTCCCGCAGGTGATGCCGCAGGCGCTCGAGGTTGCCAGACAGGTCGCTCATGGAGCTGCGCATCTGCTCAAGCCGGGCTTCAAGCCTTGACCGGGTGATCATGACTTCGCCAGCCTGGTTGACCAGGCGATCCAGCAATTGAGACCGCACCCGCACTGATTGATTCCCGGCGGTGCGCTGGGGCGTCGGAGCAACGGCCTGGGGTGCCATTCGAAGCGGTACAGGTGCTGCGGGTGCGGACAGGATCGGGTCCTCTACGACGCTTTCGGCGTTGTCCGGTGCGTCGGCGTGCGTAGAGCCTTCAGGCAATGCAAACTCTTCTGCAGGACGGTTGCGCAAGCTCTCAAAATTGCCCAGCAAATCGTCAAAACGCGAGAGTAGAGGGTCAATTTGAGCAGCCGACAGATTCTCGGAACCTAGCTTCTCAATGGAAGACTCCATCCGGTGGGTCATTTCTCCCAAACGCAGGGCACCGGCAAGCCGCGCGCTTCCCTTGAGCGTATGCAGGACGCGCAGCACTTCTCCACGAGCGCTCAGGTTGTCGGGTCGCTCTGTCCATTGCCTCAACGCACCGCCGAGTTGCGGAAGCAGTTCGAGGGCCTCTTCTTCAAAGATCGGGAAGAGGTCGGCATCCAGAGTGTCCACCGCGTCGATGTCATCGTCGGTAACATCTATTACCACCTGCGCGGGTGCAATGTTCAAGGTGGCCGCCGGCAGTGCGACCGAGGTAACACCAATTGCACCGACAAGCGCAGTTGCGGCTGCGGCGGCCACAACGGGGGCGCCGGCCAAGGCGGCCAC
Source organism: Rhodoferax sp. (assembly GCA_031360805.1). Taxonomy (GTDB): domain Bacteria; phylum Pseudomonadota; class Gammaproteobacteria; order Burkholderiales; family Burkholderiaceae_C; genus JANYCG01. The sequence goes on along the minus strand of JANMCB010000316.1, from coordinate 9,036 downwards.
CTGCGGCACCACATCAATCGGCAGCTGCGGCGCTGGTGCCCAATCAACGGGGACTGCTGGTGCGTCCGAATCAAGTGGTGCAACCGCGTCGTGAACTCCAGACTCGCTGGATGATTCGAGCAATATTCCAGCGGGCTCTGGCGCCGGGAATACCATTTCGTCCAGCTCTTGCGGACGGGTCTCGGTGGAAGACGAAAAGTCATGGTCATCGAGTTGACCGGCGTGGCTTGCGGAAAACTCGGTTTCGACGATGGCCTTCAGCGCGTCGAGCAGGAAGTCATCAGGCTCCTTCAGGAATCCTGCGGCAAACTGGTGCAACAGGCGACGGATGTCTTCGGCCGAATCGATGAAAACCTGGGCGTAGGCGGCATCGCCCTGACGATGGAGCTGAACGTGCTGCAAGGCAGATTCCAAGGCTCTGGCAATTTCTGACAATGCCGAAAATCCAACGGTGGCCGAACTGCCTGAGAGGGAATGCGCCAGTGCGACTGCCGAGGCAGGCGCGGGTCGGTGCAATTCCAGCGACCACTCGTTCAGTTCGGTCAGCAGCCTGCGGGACCACTCGTCGGCCTCATTGAGGTAGACGTTGTACAGCGGTATGCCAATGCGCAATGAGCCAATGACTTTAACGGTTTCGTCCCGCTCCTCCTGCCCAAGCCGCGAATCTTCAAAAGTTGACGGTGGTGACTGGTCAGACTCTTTTGAAGTTGCCGCGGGCAAACTGGTTTCTATCGGCTGGAAGGCGCTAATTGGTGCTGCTACCGGCGCCAAAGAATTCGTGAAGTCCATCGGCAAGTCGATGCGCGACGGCTCAAAGCTCAACGGTGCTGTAGCTAACTTTCCAAAACTGGACTCGATGAAACTGGTCGGTTCAAAATCCTGCTGTTGGGCAGGTGTTGAAAAATCAAGGTCATCCAGGCCAAGGTTGGCCGACACGGGCGCTTCAGGCGTCGCCTGCCCTGGCCGGTGCGGTTCCCCGGCACTTGGGGCCAGCATGTCAAATATCGATGTCGCTTCAAACTCGGGCAAAACGCTGATCGGAGCGTCGGGTGATGCTCCAAAGACCTCTGTTGTTTGAGTTTCGTCAGCAACAGGCAACTCCGACGCGATCGTGTCATGTTCGGACGAATTGGCCCAGTCAGCCTTGCTCGCGGTTGCCGGCGTATCGTCAAATTCTTCGGAACCCGGAAACGTCAGGCTGACCAACCGATTTTCCAGCCGCAACGCATCTGCCGCCTGGCGAAAACTTTGCGCGCTCCAGCTGGAATCGGTGCGAGACGCTATCTGCCCAACCCACAATCCGAGTCCTGCGACGGCTTTGGCGCAAAGCCGGGTGAGCGCATCGGTAGCTGGCTTCTGTTCTGCGAGCCAGGCATTGAGCAGTTGCTCCATGGACCAGGCTGCCTCACCAAATTCAGTAAGACCAACCATCCGCGAGCTGCCCTTGAGAGTATGAAACGCGCGGCGCAAGGTGGTCTGTTCACCCAGGTTGGACGGGTCAGCCGACAGGGCCGCAACGGCGTCCATCCCGTTCTGGACGACCTCAGCCGCTTCTTCCAGAAAAATATCCCTGATTTCAGCATCGTCATCGTCTTGTTCAACCGGCTTCTGTGCACCGGCGATTGAGCTGGCGTTGGCAGTGGCAATAAATGCTGCGGCCGCCCCTGCTGCAGTTGCACCTGCAACGGGTGCGTCCAGAACCACGGGATGCCGTGGCTCGATGGCAGGCGCGTGCGAAGTGTTGATCAATGGCGAAGAGACGGGCAATGCAGCGGCTGGCGGTTCAGCGACAACAGCCGACGTTGACGCCAGCGGCGGAACAGGTTGGGCATGTGCCGGCGCAACGCGACCCATGACAGGCTTGAATTCGCCACCCGCCTCATCGTAAAAGAACAGATTCTTGGCCATTGCACGCTGGTAGCCCAGCATGTCGATGAGAAAGCCCAGCGCACCGAGACTGCTGCCCAGCTTCTGAAAACTCTCTGTCGCTGTGGCGCCGGGAGACACGGTCTCAATGAGCAGCTTTTCAACGCGATCGCGCATGCGCAAAGTGGCGATCGATGCCTGGTCCAACCCTAGGACTGAGAAGACGCCGCGCATTTGGGCCAACTGGCTCGGAACCTCGTGGAGGGGCAATTTGTCCAGCGGATTTCGAAAGAACTGGTCAAGTGACTTTTCGATTTCTCCCAGCGAAGTGCGCAGTTCGTCGACCACGCTGCCCATGGTCTGCCGATCGCTGACGCGCCGATAGAGTTCTTCCATCCACGCTTCCAGCGGCTCAGATCGCCCCCCGGCAGTGACTTGATCAAGGCGCTGTGCCAAGCGGACGCTGCGGGCCTCCATGGAAGTGTCGGTAGGGTCCAGGTCGTCGTAGGCCGCCTCAAGGTACAGAACAGCGGTCGCAACTTCCATGGCGACCGGGGTCGATGGTGGCTCTCCGGATCGGCTGGTTGCCTCGACCGCGCGCAGCAAAGACCCGGCCAGATCATTGCTTTGCGGATGCAGTTTGAGAATCGAGTCAGCAACGGCACCAAACTGGTCTGAAACAACCTTCAGCCGGTTGGTGTCGCCACCAGCCAGTGCAGACCAGGTCTCAGTGGCGGTTGCAATGCGTTTGCGGGCCTGCACCAACACGGCCGGGTCAAAGCGTCCAAACTGCGGTGTTTCGTAATTGACCGGCTTGGTCAGGGTCAGGTGATAGGCCTCACGAACTGCGGCCAATACAGGAGCATCGGCCGGTTTGGCGGGAGCAGCCTGGCCGCAGAAAAACAGCAGGTCCTGCGCCAGCCGGTCAGAAACAGACACGTCGCCGCGCGCAAGGCTGGCATATTGCAAGAGTACGCGTGATGCGCTGCGTTTGGAATAGACGTCTGCGGTGAACAGCCGCCTGGCCTTCGCCTCAAAGAAGCCGGCACAAATCTGCCAGAACACCCTTGGCTCCAGGGCTGTTTGGCCCGCTGCCAGGCCCAGCGAAATATCGCGCAGGTGTGCCGCTGCCGCAACATCGTCGGTCTTGACCAAGCGCAATACCGACTGGTCAAGCTGGGCGCGTACAGCTGGACTCGGCGCCAATGCCGAGGTCACATTGGGTAAGGAAGCGTCGATCCAGCTCCACTCGATGGGCCAGAGGTCCGAGGGGTGGACCTTCTCTGCGCCCACCATTTCAACCACGTCCCGGTACTGCGGAAACAGCGCTACAGCAGACGCTGATTTACCTTTGAGCACCCCTTCGAGATACTCGGTCAATGCAAAGCTTGCGCGCTCCATCTTGCCAGCCGCATCGTCGCTGCAGAGTTCTGGCCGCTGGACAAATTTTTGGGCGAGAGATTCCATGACCCGCATGACTTTGGCAGGGGCACTGAAGCCCACCATTTCCAGTGCGCCAACCGCTTGATGAAGCTGCTGGCGGGCAATGCGCAACTGGCTGGCGTCCAGTGCTGCAAGGTCAGAACCGCGCGCAAGCTCCGCATCGCGGACAAAGCGGCGCATGGCCTTGGTTGCACCGTCTAGCGATTTTTTCAGTTCGTCAAGGACCCAAGCCAACGGCCCGAGGTCATTTCCGCCGACTTCGGTTTCACCGGAGGTAACTGCGTTAGTTTGCATGGATTCGTAGGCTCCTGCGAATGACTTGAACGGGACGGTGGGTGAAATTTTGGTGCACGCGCAGGCTCTTGCGCATCAGGCAATCTTGAATCGTGATACCGATTGGCTCAGCTCTTCGGCCATGCGGGACAACTCACGAACCTGGGACGCGGTCGCCTTCGTGCCTTCCCCTGTCTGCTCAGTCACCGCGAAAATATTCTGGATGTTTTCCGCCACCACGTTGGCCAAACCGGCTTCGCGCGATGTTGAATTCGAGATGTGCTGAATCAGCTCAGACAGCCGCCTTGAAACCTGGTCAATTTCGGTCAGGGCGGCGCCAGCTTTGTCCGACAGTTTTGCCCCTTCAACCACCCCTTGGGTTGAACGCTCCATAGCCGCAACCGCATCCTGCGTATCGGTCTGAATCGCTTTCACCAGTGCTGAAATCTGTCGCGTGGCATCTGCAGAGCGTTCAGCGAGCCGCTGCACCTCTTCCGCCACCACCGAGAATCCGCGACCAGCTTCGCCAGCGGACGCCGCCTGAATCGCCGCATTCAGCGCCAGCACGTTCGTCTGCTCGGTAATGTCCGAGATCAGCTCGGTAATCTCGCCGATCTCCTGGGACGATTCACCCAGACGCTTGATCCGCTTGGACGTGTCCTGGATCTGGTCGCGAATGGCGTTCATGCCGCCAATGGCGTTCTGCACCGCCTGCAGGCCGGTTTCAGCCGCTACCAACGATTGCCGCGCCACCGACGCAGATTCCTGGGCCTGAGACGACACTGCGTTGATCCGCGTTGCCATCTCGACCACTGATCGGCCGGTCTCACGGATCTCAAGCAATTGCTCGTTGGAGGCTGCCAGCAACTCTGTCGATGTGGAGTCAACGTCGGCAGTGGTTTGTGCCACCCGTGAAGCCGTGTTCTGAACGTTTGACACCAGCGAGCGCAGTTCCTCGATGGTGTAATTCACAGAGTCCGCAATGGCGCCGGTAATGTCCTCGGTCACAGTGGCTTCCTGGGTCAGATCACCCTCGGCAACGGATTGCAACTCGTTCATCAACCGCAAAATGGCCGCCTGGTTGGCGTCGTTGACCCGTTTGGCCTCGTGTTCCTGACGTTCGGCAGCAAGGCGCATGTCTTCGGCAAGCTTCTGTCGGTTTTGACCCGCCAACACCTGCACTCTGGACAGTCCATAGGCACTGGCGATGGCCACCAGCCCGGCAAGCGTCAAGAACAGTACTGACAAGGCGCTCAGGCCAGCCCGGGAAGACAGCCTGTTTTGGGTTTCTTCCAGCGCGCGGCGCAATGGCTCGCTGTCCGTCAGAATTGCGGTTTGGGCTTCGCGAGCGGAAACGAGGCCTTGCAGATTGCCCAAAATGGTGCCGGCCTGAACGCGGGTCAGCTCATAAAGCTTAAGCAGCGCATCGAGCTGTTCGCGGGTTTGCGGATCGCGCGATGCGGTCAAGCGCAATTCCGGGCTGCCCTGCAGCAGGCCTTGAGCGATCTCCTTGAACGAGTTCAAGTCTTTTCCCAAGAGAAAAACGGCTTCCGCGCCCACGCCCTCCGTGGTCAGAAACTCGTTCGACGACTTCCCGATACGCTGGGTCAACATCACAAGCTGGCCCGCCGCTGAGATCTCGGCAGCGCCTGCGTTTTGCTGCAGTTTCAAGGAAGAGACCGATTCGGCAATTTCCAGCAGGTCGGAGGACTGGCGGTTGATCAACCGCAGGGCTGAATTGATCTGGGTCAGGATTTTCTGTTGCCCCAGAACGGTTGCGGCACCCTTCTCGGCGCGCTCCATCAACGGCACAACCTTGTCCAGATCGGCGTCAAAATCGCCACCCAATGCCCCAACGCGCAACTCATCATCACCCGACTTCAGGGCCCGGACGGTTTTGGCGAGCACGCCAGAGCTGTCAGCGACGTCCGGAAATGCCTGTTGATTGCCAACCAGCGCTTGTGTTGTGGTTTTTGCCAGTCTCTGCGACTGCATCAGCGCCTGGCCGGTAGCACTCAGTTGTTGTGCCACCTGGTTGGCTTGTCGAAGCGCAAAATAGAACACGATAACCAGTGCCAGCAGCGACAGCCCCAACACAATCAGGAGTGTTTTCTGGTGCTTTGCCACCGTGTTGCGCCCCAAAACCGGCAGCGTGACCATGTCCATCGAATCCTGGTCGGTCGATGCGACGGCAGCCTCTGCTGCGGCATTGGCACGGGCAGCACCCGAGACCGCCTCAGCCCGGTTTTCCATCAATGCTGAGATTGACGGTTCGACCGACGGATCCGGCATCGCCAGACTCAGGCGCGAGTCCTGCTCGGACTCCGGCGTTCTTGGCGAAAAAATGGTCTTCAACTGATCGACAAAAGACATGATGTGACCTTAACGATGACTTAAGCACTGATGCTTAGAAACTGCGGAAGCTGCGACAGGGACTGCAAATTGATCTCTTGCCAGGGCACCCCGTCCGGGTCGGTGTAAAGATTGCCAAAATAACCGGGTGCGTCGGGGTACGGTGGCGCAGATTTTGGAAACGCGTCTGCGTTGCGCAGTCCGGCGAGGCTTTCGACCATCAAGGCGCAGTTCACTTCCAGCGCTGCGTGCACGGTGATGACACTTGCTTCGCTGAGTGCCTGATCGGTTCGTGCTGGTTGCGCCCCGCCCTTGATAAAGGCGGCCAGATCCACCACGCCATAAATTCCACCGCGCAGGTTGACGACACCGCTGAACCAGCTTTGGCAGTAGGGCACGGGCTGCAAGTTGACCAGTGGAAAGATTTCCCCAGACTGAACCAGCGGGAACAGGTAGTTGGCGCCACCTGCCCGTACTGCCAGCCAGGACACTGAAACGCCTTCAGTGCGGGCGGCTTGCAGGCGTGTGGCCAGTCGTGTTTGGAGTTCTCGGATTGCTGCGCGATTGGCCATTGGTGGTGCAAATCAGGTGGTAAAGGGCGCAGCTCTTCAGCCCAACGCCTTGATTTTGGCCAGCAATTCGGCCTCATTGACAGGCTTGGTGATGTAGTCCCGCGCGCCCTGTCGCATGCCCCAGACACGGTCGGTCTCCAGGTTCTTGCTGGTGCACATGATGATGGGAACATCGCTGAATTCTGGCGTCCGGTTGATCGCGCGGGTCAACTGAAAGCCGTTTTGCCCTGGCATCACGACGTCCATCAGGATCAGCTCCGGCTTTTCATCGGCCAGGCGCTTGAACGCGTCCTCGGCGCCCTGTGCCGTGCGCACCGTCATGCCGTTGCGCTGCAGCAGATCTGTCATGAACATCAGTTCGGTTTTTGAATCATCAATGATGAGTACTTTGTGGATTGGCATCATTTCTCCCCGTGTTCAGTCAGCCCGAATTGCTGCACTGCCTGCAGCAACTGGTCTTTGGTAAAAGGCTTGGTCAGGTAGTCCTGCGCACCGACCATGCGTCCGCGCGCCTTGTCAAACACACCATCTTTGGACGACAGCATGACGACCGGCACACCGGCGAATTTTGAATTGCGCTTGATGATGGCGCAAGTCTGGTAGCCATCAAGGCGCGGCATCAGGATGTCGCAGAAAATCAGGTGGGGCTGGTAGTCATTCACCTTGGCCAGCGCGTCAAAGCCGTCTTCTGCCAGCATTACCTCGTGACCGCCCTGTTTGAGGAATATCTCGGCGCTGCGCCGGATGGTATTGCTGTCGTCGATGACCAGCACTTTGTAAGTGGATACTGTCGCATTCACGGGGCGGGGCTCCTCAAAGGTTTTTCCAGGGTGAAATCAGGGTCACCCGACCGGGACGATTCAAATCTGAACCATCTCGAAATCTTCCTTACGTGCGCCACATTCGGGGCAAGTCCAGTTCATGGGCACGTCCTTCCAAAGTGTTCCAGGCGCGATGCCATGGTCGGGAGCGCCCGCCTCTTCATCGTAAATCCACCCACAAATCAGACACATCCAAGTTTTAGTATCAAGCACAGCTTAAGGGGCCTTCGAATAGAATGCAATGATTGTATAGAGCGAAGCCTTGGCGAACGCGAGGCAAACTTCGTTACCGTGATATTTTCACGAGTGGTAAACCCAGGCTAGCAGCATGTCTTCGCCACCGAGCCCAACCCCAACCGCTGAACCCGAAGAGCCCGACGCGCCCGAGCCGGCCTGCGTCATGGTGTTCAACGCCAGCGACCCCAGTGGCGCAGGTGGACTGTCCGCCGACATCACCGCTGTGGCGTCGGTCGGTGCGCATGCGCTGCCGGTTGTGACCGGTGCCTACTGCCGCGATACCACTGAAATTAATGACCATTTCCCCATGGACGACGAGGCAGTTGCCCAGCAGGCCAGAACCATCCTGGAAGACATTGAAGTTCAGGTTTTCAAGGTCGGCTTTGTGGGCACGCCAGAGAACGTGAGCGTGATTGCCGAGATCGCTGCGGACTATGCAGATGTCCCGCTGGTTGCCTTCATGCCCAACCTTTCGTGGTGGACCGAGAGTCAAATTGACGACTACCTGGACGCCTTCAAGGAGCTGCTGCTGCCTCAAACGACAGTGTTGGCTGGAAACCACAGTACTTTGTGGCGGTGGCTGCTTCCCGACTGGAGTTCGGCCAAAAGTCCGACCGCGCGCGACATTGCCCGTGCTGCTCAGGGTTTTGGCGTGCCCTACACCCTGGTCACAGGAATCCCATTGCCGGACCAGTTCATTGACAACGTCCTGGCATCTCCCCAAGCGGTGTTGGCCAGTGAAAAATATGAGCGGTTTGAAGCCACTTTTTCAGGCGCTGGCGACACCTTGAGCGCCGCCCTGACAGCACTCCTGGCCAGTGGCACAGACCTGCCCGAGGCCGTGAAGGAAGCGCTCGGTTACCTGGACCGCAGCCTTAATGGCGGCTTTCGCCCGGGCATGGGCCATGTGATACCCGACCGCCTTTTTTGGGCGCAACCCGAGGACGACCCCACTGCCGACGCAGACGGCGAAACCGCGGGTGAGTCGCCCTCCGACACGGCCAGCTCCAATTTATTCTTTAAACTCCCCGACCATGCTACCAAGCACTAACGCCGTTTCAGACCTTAATGACCAGCTTTTCGAGCGTGCGCGGCGCGTGATCCCGGGCGGCGTGAACTCGCCGGTACGGGCCTTCAAGGCAGTCGGTGGAACGCCGCGTTTTGTCACCCGCGCGAAAGGCGCCTACTTTTGGGACGCGAACGGACAACGCTATATTGACTACATCGGCTCCTGGGGCCCCATGATTCTGGGTCACGGCCACCCGGCTGTGCTGCGCGCTGTGCAGGACGCAGCGCTTGACGGCTTCTCGTTTGGCGCGCCAACCGAGCGTGAAGTCGAGCTGGCCGAAGAAATCCTCAAACTGGTGCCCAGCATGGACATGGTGCGGCTGGTCAGCTCCGGCACCGAAGCCGCGATGAGCGCCATCCGTCTGGCGCGTGGCGCCACCGGGCGCAGCAAATTGATCAAGTTT